>CAZKWG010000373.1:0-7899 GCA_964556105.1 uncultured Enterobacterales bacterium
ATCCTGAGCTGGTGGTGGAAGTGGGAACTATCTCACGGAGATCCAAGCAGACCTGCACATACGCCGACGGCTATCTGGCCAGGGCCGCTCCAGCCACGCCCAGCCGCTTCGCGCACAGCGCGGCGATCGCCGCCATGCCGTCCAGGCCGTGCGCACGCTCGACATCGCCGTTGAAATTCGTGTTCATGTTGATGTCGTAGGTAAACCGACGCCCCTCAGCGTCCTCGACGAATTCGATACCCGCGACGTCGATCTGCTGCTCCTGGCAGAAACGAACGAGCGCAACCACGAGTGGATCCTCCGCCGTCAGGGGCGAGAGGCTGAACTTCGAGGTCTCGCCGACCGGGCAGAAGGCGTCGTCCACCGCGCAGGCGTCGGCGGGGCACAGCTCGAAGCCACCCTCGGTCGAGGCGCGGATGGCGTACAGAAACTGTCCGTCCACGATCTCCACCCGGGTGATGAAGGCGCCGGCCGGCTGGACATAGGCCTGCAGCAGGCTGACGGCGTCGAAGGCGGGCTCGAACTCTGGACCGTCCACGTAGGCGTCGAAAGCGTCGAGCTCGCGGAAGAGGCGCACGCCGAGGCCCTTGCCGCCCTGGTTGTGTTTGATGAGGAAGGGCAGCGGCATGCGGCGCGCCGCCGCCTTCAGGTCGCGGGTGCCGACGACGGCGAGGGTGTGGGGGGTGGGGATGCCCGCCTTGGAGAGCGCCGCCATCTGCCGGACCTTGGAGACCTCGAGCGCGAAGGCGTGGCTGCCGTTGATCACGGGGCGCCCCCAGGCCTCGAGCACGGACAGCAGCTCGCGCACCTGATGGACGCCGTCGCCGTTGCCGCGGGTCTGCGCCGAGGGGCTCATGCGGTTCACCCAGACGCCCTCGGCCGGAGGCTCGCTCAGGTCGAAGCTGCCGCCATCGCAGCGGACCTCGGTGAAGGGGAGCCCCCGCGCCTCGAGCGCGCGGCGAAGGGGAGGAAGCCAGTCGGTGTTCTCGTAGAGGACGTAGATCATCGGACGGGGATACCTCAACCAGAGGCCCGCGCAAGAGCGGCGCGATCGGCTCAGCCGGCCAGGTCGAAGAGGTGGACGGCGCCCGCGAAGCCGCCCATCGTGCGGTCGTTCCGCGCGCCGACGAGCAGATCGGCGGTTCCGTCGCCGACGCCAGGCACCATCTCCAGCGCGCCGCCGAAGACGTCGTCGTCGTGGGCGCCCGTCAGGCGCATGGCGTCCGCGGCGCTGCGCAGACCCGGCTCGAAGGGGCCCGCGAAGACGTAGACGACGCCGGGAGCGTCCTCCCCGACCGCCGCCCAGGGCGCGCCGATGGCCAGATCCAGCGCGCCGTCGCCGTCGAGATCCGCCGCACCCGACAGCGCGCTGCCGAACAGGCCGCCGTCGGCCTCTCCCTCGAAGCGCAGCGGGGCCTCGGCGATGGCGGCGGGCGGCGCGCGCAGGTCGAGGCCGTAGACCCACCCGGCGCCGACCGCGTCCGAGGCGACCAGCAGCTCGGGCGCGCCGTCGCCCGTCAGGTCCGCGACAGCGCGGAGGGGACTGCCCAGGTAGCCGCCCGCGACCTCGCCGTAGAGCAGCAGATCCGCGTCGGTCACGAGGGCGACCCCCGACGCGATCGGGCCCCAGAAGACCGCGAGCTTCCCCGCGTTCAGCCCGTTGGTCTGGTCGCCGCTCGCGCCCAGCGCCAGGTCCGCCACGCCGTCGCCATCCAGGTCCTGATCCCCCGCCATCGCGTCGCCGACGAAGTCCCCCGTCCCGAAGGCCCCGTGCGGCGGCGGCGGCGGCACGATCGTGTCCCCGGTGTCCTCCGAGGTGGGGACGCCGAGGCCGGTGACCGAGGCGTAGGCCTCGGCGAGGCCGGCGCTCGCCTCCAGCAGGGGGCCCGCGACGAGATAGGCCCGGCCGCCGCCGCCGCCCTCGCCGTCGTAGCCCGACGCGCCCACCAGCAGATCAGCCTCGCCATCGCCCGTCAGGTCCGCGCCCGCGGCCAACGCGACGCCCGCGTAGTCGCCCGTGGTCTCGCCCCGCCAGACGGCGCTGGCCGCCGCGTCCAGGCGGGTCGTCCCGGGCTCCAGCGGCCCCAGCACCAGGTAGACCTTCCCGGCGTTGGCGCCTGCGTCTCCGTTGCCGATGGAGCCGGCCAGGACATCGGCGATCCCGTCACCGGTCCAGTCCGCCGCCAGCGCGGCGTAGCCGGCATAGTCCAGCTCCGTCTCGCCCTGCAGGCAGGCCGGCGAGAGCGCGTCGAGGGCATGAGCCCCGGCAGGCTGCGGGCCGAAGACCGCGCAGACGCGGTTGCCCAGATAGGCCGTCGCGAGCAGGTCGCCGACGCCGTCGCCGCTCAGGTCGCCCGCCGCCGCGACGGCGTTCCCCAGCGCGTCGGCGGGAGCGCCCAGCGCGCTGAACCAGGGCGCGCCGTCCTCCACCGACGCGCTGTCCGAAGGTCCAGATCCGGCGCCGCCCTTGTCCGCGCAGGCGAAGAGCAGCGCCAGGATCATGGGTCGATCCGGAACACGCCCGTGGCCTGGTCGATGACCCAGAGCTTGCCATCCGGGCCGATCTCCACGCCGTAGAGCCGGTTCGCGCCGAAGCCCGTGTCGAGCTGGCGCACCACCTCGCCCTCCAGCGTGATCTCGTAGAGGATGCCCGTCGCCCAGTCGCCGACGATCAGGTGGTCCTGCCACATCGCCAGCGCGCCGGGGTTCGTCGCGCCATCGAAGACCACGTCCCACTTTCCGTCGCTCCACTCCTCGTGGACGACGCCCGGGTCGTTGGCGCGCATGGACTTCAGCGAGTGGCCGCTGTCGATGTCGAACCACAGCACCCGCCCGCCGCCGGTGTCGGCCACGTAGAGCATCCGCGCCTCGCGGTCCAGCACCATGTGCCCGGGCGCCTCCTCCACGCGCGTCAGCTCCGGCTCCGAGAAGCGGTACACCACGGAGTCGTAGTGCTCGTCCATGCCGATACCGTGGTCCTGCTGGAAGTCGTTGCGCACGATCTGGCCCGCGTCGCCGTCGAAGACCCAGTAGACGTTCTCGTCCTCCCAGGCGATGCCGACGCAGAAGGGGGTCTCGTGCGTCATGTCCAGGTGCGAGCCCAGCCCGATGGGGTTCTCGACGCCGAAGATGTTGAGGTCGGTAGACCACAGCACCGGCCCCATGTAGCCGTTCCCGCGATAGTCGTCGTTGTAGGTGTTGTTCGACTCGCCGCAGCTCCCCATCTGAACGTCGTCGTCGAAGGCGAGGGCCGCCGTCTCCTCCATGAAGTGCATGGCGTAGCCATCCTTCAGGCGGTCGTGGTCCTGCGCGTCCGTGCCCGGGTCGAACACGACGAAGGTGCGGTCGTCCTTCCGGTTGGCGACCCAGAGGTTGCCGCTGGCGTCGAAGCCGAGATCCCGAGGATCATCCAGGTTCTCCTCGGGCCCGAGGATGTAGGTCCAGGTCACCGACTGCGCCGTGCCGTCGCCCGTCCCGAGGGGGGAGACCTCAGGCTCGACCGGGGCGGCGGAGTCGGCGGTGTCGCCGGTCTCGTCGAGCCCCAGCTTGTCGTCGGCGGTACAGGCGGCGAGGACGGGGAGGAACACGAGGAACCTGGACATGGCGTCTCCTATCCACTCAGACTTGGGGTTCGGGGGCGTCTCGACGGGCGGGTGTCAGCCGCAGACCGCCGCGTCGACGGTGAGGTAGATCAGGTCGTAGGTGTAGGGCTCGACGGGGGCGTGATCGGCGCCCGACAGCTCGACCTTGAGCTGCCAGTAGCCGTCATCGACCCCCGAGATCTCGGAGCGGGTGTCCCAGATCATGTCGGCGTCCTGCCCGTTGAGCATGACGTCGACGTGACCGGTGCCGGGGAGCGCCTCGCCGGTGTCCTCCACCGGCTCGACCAGGATGAAGTTCTGCACCTCCAGATCCACCACGAGTGGATCTCCGCAGACCACCGCCTCCTCGGCAGGCGAGAGAATGGCGACGAAGGGGTCCCCTTGAGGAGCAGCGTCCCCCGGGGACACACCGGAACAGGCGAGCAGAAGCAGGAACATCGGACCTCCTGGGCGTTTCGCGCAGCCTCTATCCACCCGGCCGCCGGGCATACACGTCCGTCCGTCTGCGCGAAGCAGGACCGGGGCGCACGCGGCGCCGACCTCACACCGAGGCGTCGGGAGGGGGCTGGGGCGGCGCGACGGGCCGGCGGGTCGGCGCGGTCTGGTCGACCGCGAGGCAGAAGGCGTGGCCGATGGGCCTGGGCCTCGGCGCGGGCTCGGCGCAGTCGAGGGCGTCGGGGAGCTGCGACGCGGCCTCGGCCTCGAGCGTCATGGTCTGCGGGAGATCAGCGTCGCCGACCTGCTCGGCCAGCCCCTGCTCGGCCAGCCCCTGCTCAGCAAGGCTGTGCTCGACCAGCGCACCGAGGCCGGGGACCAGCCCCAGGGTGAGCAGCCCCAGGGTGAGCAGCAGGGTGAGCAGCAGGTGGTTCAGGCGTCGGAGCACGATGGAGAGGTCGTACCCTAGGGTTGGGGGAGCGTCAACGACCACGCGCGGGCGCCCGCGCCTCCGGAGGAGGTCTGCCCTTGACGCCCTCCGGCGGGGCGAGTATTATACCGAACGTTCGGTACAACACTCCAACGACCTCAGGAGCCCTCGTGGGCCACCGATACCTCGAGCTGCTCAGCACCCCGGCCGTGCGCGCCGCCCGCGTCGCGCAGGACGGCGAAGACCGGTATGGGGGCGCCTCCGCCGGCCCCGACCACAACCACAGGCTCGGCCCGGCCGAGGCGGCCTTCATCTCCGCGCGGGATGGGTTCTACCTGGCCTCGCTGAGCGCCTCGGGCTGGCCGTACATTCAGTTCCGTGGCGGGCCCCCTGGCTTTCTGCGTGTCCTGGACGAGACGACGCTGGGCTTCGCGGACTTCCGCGGCAACCGCCAGTACCTGACCGTGGGGAACCTGGACCAGGACGACCGCGTCTCCCTGTTCTTGATGGACTATGCGCGGCGACGGCGGCTGAAGATCCTGGGTCGGATGCGCTTCGTGGACGACCCGGACCTCGTGCGACGGGTGGCGGTGCCGGGCTACGCGGCGAAGGTCGAGCGCGCCGCGCGCGTCGAGCTGGTGGGCTTCGACTGGAACTGCCCCCAGCACATCCCCCTGCGCTTCACGGAGGCCGAGATCGCCGCGGCCAGCGCGCCGCTCCACCGCCGCGTCGCCGAGCTCGAGGCGGAGAACCTGCGGCTGCGCGCGCTGGCGGGCGGCGGCGACGCGCGATAGCTCGACCCCATGCCACCCGCCCGGATCAGCCGCGAAGAGGTCGTCGATCGGCTTCTGGAGACCTTCCGGGCCCGCGGCTACGACGGGGCGTCCCTCGCCGAGCTCTCGGCCGCGACCGGGCTCGGGCGATCGAGCTTGTACCATTACTTTCCGAGTGGCAAAGAGGACATGGCGCTGCAGGTGCTCGACCGGCTCCGCGAGGGGCTGGAGGACGCGCTCCTGGCGCCGCTGCGCTCCCCGGGCCCGCCGCAGGAGCGCCTGGACGCGATGCTCTGCGCGCTGGACGCCTTCTACGACGGGGGGCGCAAGGCCTGCCTGATCGAGCGGCTGTGCGCGAGCGTGGACCGCGCCCGCTTCGCGCCCCCCCTGGCCGGCGCGCTCACGGCCTGGCGCGACGCGGTCGCCACCCTCTGCCGGGACGCCGGACTGCCGGACGAGCTCGCCCTGGACCGGGCCGAGGACGTGGTCTCGCGGGTGGAGGGCGCGCTGGTGCTCGCCGCCGGGACCGGCGAGCCGGCGGCGTTCGGGCGGGCGCTGTCCAGGATCCGCAGGACCCTGCTCGTGGCCACGGAGCCGCCGGGGGCGGGTCAGGATCCGACGGCCCAGCAGGGCGCCTGAGCGCGAGCGCGGCGGCGCGCCTCGTGGCGTCAGGCCCGGGCCGGGGGAGGCTGGCTCAGAAGGACTGCCCAAGGACCAGGTAGACCTCGAATTTGCCGCGAACGAGGAGGTCATCCGTCCCGCTGCCGTCGACGTCCCCCGCGCCAGCGACGGTCACGGCGTAGAGGTCGGGAACCCCGTCGTCCTCGACCGCCAGGGTGATGATCTCGTCGTCGGTGCTGTCATAGGAGCCGCGCAGGTGGCCCTCGCCGTAGTAGAGCCAGGCGCCCGCTCGGGTGTGGAAGCTGCCCAGGAGGACGTCGGCGAAGCCGTCCGCGTTGACGTCGCCGGCGCCCTGGGCGTAATACCCGAGGTAGCTGCTGTAATCCGGGGAGTAGCCCTCGAAGGAGATGCCGGCCTCCTCCTCCAGGGTCGCGCTCGACGACGGCGTGGCGCTGCCCGCGACCAGGTACGCGGTGCTCGCCAGCGAGGCCCCGACCAGCAGGTCATCGAGGCCGTCGCCGTCCACGTCCGCGGCCCCTGATCGGGCCCGCGCGACGCCATGCTCCGTCCCGGCGTTGGAGCCCGCAGACCCGGTGAGCACCTGGTCGGCGTCCTCGAGGTCGAGCGCGGACGGGAGCGTGCCGTCCAGGTTCAAGTACACGTAGATCCGACCGCAGTCCGTCCCGCAGGTGCCGTCGTAGTAGGGCGCGGCGATGGCGAGGTCGGCGACCCCGCTGCCGTCGAGGTCCCCGACGAAGGCGACGTCCCTGCCCGCGCCGTCCCCGGTCGACTCGGCGTAGAACGCCAGGTCGGGCGCGGACGAGAAGAGATCGATCTCGTCGTCCAGCCCGTCGCCGCCCAGGACCAGGACCGCCTGGCCCGCGTTCGTCCCGATCAACAGGTCCGCCAGCCCGTCGCCGTTCGCGTCCCCTCCAGCCACCGCGATCCCTGCGCCCGCGCCGGCATCGTCGCCGACCAGCACCGTCTCCGCGATCCCCAGCAGCCCGTCGGAGCCCGTCACCGGCCCGAGCACGAGGTAGACCTGGCCACCGTCCGCGTCGCCCAGATCGCCCCCGTCGGCGCCGATGAGCAGGTCGTCCTGCCCGTCACCATCTACATCCCCGGCGTTCGCCAGGTCTTTTCCTGTGTTGTCCCCCTCGTTGTCGCCGCTGAGGACCAGGGCGTCGGAGGTGGTGGTGCTCCCGCTGGCTGGGTCCGTCAGCAGGTAGACCTGACCGTCCCCGAGGTCGTACGACCCGATCAGGATGTCCGCGTCGCCGTCTCCGTCCTGATCGCCCGCCGAGGCGATCGCGATGCCAAAGGTCAGGTTCTCACTGGTTGACGGTGGCTCGAAGGTGACGACGTCCCCGCGGGTCGAGAGATCCGCGTCGTCGAGCCAGCAGGACGCGTCATCGCCCTCACAGTCGTCGTCCTTCAGGTTGTTGCAGACCTCGCGGCCGTCCGGGTTCACCTCGGCGTCGCCGTCGTCGCAGTCGTCGCCGCCGGCCGCCTCGGCGATGAAGCCGTCCAGGTCCACGTCGATCAGGTCCGCGCCGTCGCAGTCCTGATCGACGCCGTCGTAGGCGATCTCCGAGGCGTCGGGAGCGATCGTGGCGTTCTCGTCATCACAGTCCGCGCCACCCCAACGCTCGGCGGCCTGTCCGTCTCCGTCCACGTCCGCGTCGGCGACGTCGAGCGAGACGGAGGCCTCGCCGGTCGCGCCCTGCTCGTCCGCGACGATCACCGCGATCTCCAGGCTCCCCGCGGCCTGGGGGTCGATCGTGAACGCGACCATGCCCGCGGCGTCCGGGTTCGTGGGCGGCGCGGAGGCCCCCGCAGCGAACCCGCTCCAGGAGAGCGTGAGCACGCTGAGGTCATCGGTCTCCGCGTCCGTGAACTGCGCGATCACGGAGATCGGCGTGATGTCGGAGCTCAGCGCGCCGGCCTCCGGCGCGGTGAAGGCGGCCGTCGGCGCGGTCTGCTCCTCGCCCTCGCCCTCGCCCTCGCCCTCGCCCTCGCCCTCGCCCTCGCCCTCGCC
>CAZKWG010000374.1:0-7860 GCA_964556105.1 uncultured Enterobacterales bacterium
CTCTTCGGCGGCATCATCGTCCCCGTCATCGGCTGGCCGGGCAACTACCCGAACGCGCTCATCCTCACGCTCGTGGGGATCAGCGGATATGCAGCGATCCTGATGGTCGCCTGGACGCGCTGGGGAGGCTTCCGTTGGTCGCGGCCGCTGCTCAGCCCCTGGCCGGATCGCGACGACCTGCCCCCGAGCGGAGCGCGATGACCCCGCAGCCCATCCCCTATCAGGGAAGCAAGCGCCTCCTCGCGCCGCGCATCCTGGCCCACCTGCCCGCCCAGACCCGCACCCTCTACGAGCCCTTCGTGGGATCCGGCGCGCTCAGCGTCGCCGCCGCGCAGGCGGGACGGGCGGAGCGCCATGTGCTCGGCGACACGCTGCGCCCGCTGGTGGGGATCTGGGAGCACCTGCTCCAGGACCCGACGCCGCTCACCCAGGGCTACGCCCGCCTGTGGGAGGCCCAGCGCGACGATCCGCGGGGCGCCTACGAGGCCGTGCGCGCGAACTACAACCAGGACCAGGACCCGATAAAGCTGCTCTATCTGCTGGCCCGCTGCGTGAAGAACGCCGTGCGCTTCAACGCGCGCGGCGCGTTCAACCAGTCGGCGGACCACCGGCGCCTGGGGATGCGGCCCGAGCTGCTCAAGGTCCGCGCGGCCGAGGTCCACCGCCTGCTCTCCGGCCGCGCCACGGCGATCTGCGCGGACTACGCCGAGATCCTGAAGATGGCCGGGCCGCGGGATCTGGTGTACATGGACCCACCCTACATGGGCGTGAGCGGCGGCCGAGACGGGCGCTACCACCAGGGCCTGGACCTGGAGCGCTTCCTGGCCGAGCTGGAGGCGGCGAACGCGCGCGGCCTGCGCTACCTGATCAGCTTCGACGGGCGCCTGGGCGAGCGCAGCTATGGCCCTGCGCTCCCCGCCTCCCTCGGCCTGCTCCGCCTGGAGCTGGACGCCGGCCGCTCCAGCCAGGCCACGCTGAGCGGCCGGGAGGAGCGCACGGTCGAGTCGCTCTACCTCTCGCCCGCCCTGGTCGCGGCGCGGGGATAGCGGAGAGCGGCGCTCACAAGGACTTCAGGTACTCGAGCAGCGCGCGCCGGTCGTCCTCGCCGAGCGTCGTGCCGTAGAGGTGCCCGCCGTTGCCGTTGCCGGTCACCGTCGTGTCGACCACGAAGGGGTGGCTCCCCTCCTGGACGAAGCCGACCCGGACGGGATCGTACTCCAGGCGGCCCACGCCGAAGCGCGTCGGCCGCTGCTCGGGAGGCAGCAGCAGATCATGCAGGGTCGGCACCGACCCGTTGTGCAGATAGGGCGCCGAGGCCCAGGCGCCGTTGAGCGGACGCGCCTTGTAAGAGCGCAGGTGCGCCTTGGGATCGGCCTCGGTGGGCTGGTTGAAGTTGCCCTGCTTGGGCGTCTCCTCGAGCCCGTGCAGCTTCGCGTAGGCCAGCGCCGCGATGGTGTCGTCCGGCTGGCGGGCCAGCACCCCGAAGACGAGGTTCCCGAGCAGGTCGAGCGCGCCAGCGGTCTCGCCATAGATCTTCCCGCTGCGGGAGAGCGAGCCCTCCAGCCTGCCCGTCGGGATCACCGCGCCGTACAGGTTGTTCGCCGAGGTGCCGTCCGTGCCGACCACGTCGATGCTGGTGACCATGGCCACCACCTTGCGCTTGGGATCATCGCGGTCCAGCACGGCGTGGCAGGAGACGCAGCTGGCCTGGTAGAGCTCGCTGCCGCGGGCGACGAGGGCCGCGTCCAGCTTGCCCAGGACCTCTTCTGGCCAGAGGGGCGACTGAAGGCCGTAGAGGCTCGCCTCCATGTTGACGATGCCGCGCGCGTTGACCGTAGACGCGTAGCCTGCGCGCGCCTCCTGCTCCGTCTTGTAGTTCTGGACCTCCACGCGGCCGAACACGCCGATCACCTCGCCCGTGTTGCGGCCCAGCCCGCCCGCGCCGGCGTTGGGGGCGAAGCCGGTCCACTGCACGTAGTCGTGCCGAGGCGCGTCCCAGAGCACCGGGAAGCTGGCGGGCGCGTTGGGCGGGACGCTGTTCTTCGGGTCGCTGGTGAAGCGGATGACCTGGTTGACGATGCGGCCGATGGCGTCCATGCGCCCGAAGCCCTCGGTGGTCTCCGAGTGGTTCGCCGTGTTGTAGCTCTCGAGCCAGGCGCGCGTCTCCTCCAGCAGCGCGTCCGCCTTCTCCCGCTGCGCCTCCGGCAGCGCCGCCACGAGGCGCGCCCGCTTCGCCGGATCGGCCTGGGTCGCCTCGATGGCGCGCTGTACGTCGTGCAGAAAGCTGATCATGTCCAGCATGGCCGGCGCGCCGTCGATGCGCATCGCCGTGCCCTGGTAGTTGATCTGCCCCGTGTGGCAGGCGGCGCAGGTCAGCCCGACCCGGTCCTCGTGGCGGGACATGCCGACCGGCAGGGCGTCGGGGTTGTTCGGGGTCGCGTTCTGGGTCAGGAAGCGGTAGCGCGCCATGTGCTCTGGCTGAATAAAGAGCCGCTCATTGTCCACCTGCTCGAGATGAACGAAGAGCTCATAGGGGAAGAGCACCGAGCCCTGATCGGCGTGGTAATACCACAAGGTCTCGGCGGGGCCCCAGCCCTGGTCCAGATAGAGCAGGCGGGTGGCCGTGTCCCCGTAGGGGTCCTTCTCTACGATCAGGCCGGCGCGCTCGCCGAGGCCCACGACGGCCTCTTTGGGCGTCGGGAGGGGCGGACGCGCGTGGCGGTGCTCCCCACATCCGATCAGGAGACAGGTCACGAGAAGGGCAGAGAGCCGCTGGGACATGGGAGAGCTCCTCAGGCTGATGTGCCGGAGTCTACTGACGACAGGGCCCGAAAGCTACGGGTGAGGACGGCCACAGGGTGGCCAGATCCGGCCCACCCCAGCGGGACAGCCTGTGGGAAATCACACAGCCCGCTGTGCACGCTGCCTCTACGAGCGCGCCCTCGCGAGCGGGCCCGAGGGCGTTCGCTCGCAGCGTCCGACCCAATTCAAGGGACTCCGATGCCGTGAATAACTGGCACGTTCCTTGCAAGTATTACCAGCCCAGGAGAGTGACCTGCCCGAGGTCCTGACGATCTCGGGCGGGAGAAACCCGGTGCTGCAACAAGGAGAGACGATGTTCCTGCTCGCGACGTTGGGCCTCGCGCTGGCCCAGGACTCTCGCACGGCTGACGACTACAGCCGGCTCTACTACGGCGCTCGCACAGGCGTCTCCATCCCGATGGGGTCCTCTGGGGTCGCCATGAGCTACGGCGGCGAGGTCGGCCTCGAGCGCAACAAGGGGCTGTATGGCCTGCGGATCATGTACTACCCGAACCCCCCCGACTTCCTGAGCTACACCAACGTAGGCCCGGCCGTGGGCCCGCTGGCGGACCTGCGGTACAATTTCGTCACCGTGGCGCAGCTCGACATGTACGTGATCGGCACGGCAGGGTTCCTGGTGGCGAGCAGCAACGGCGAGAACGCGATGCTCCCCATCATCGCGGGCGGCGTGGGAGCCCGCGTGCGCATGCCCGATGACCGGTTCGCCTTCTCCTTCGACTTCGGCATCACCGACTTCACGGTGCCCTATCTGGCGCTGTCGGTGAACGGCCTCAGCGCGAAGTTCGACGCCGCTGAGTGATTCAGACTCAGGTCAGACGCAGGTCAGGTCGCGCCGGCGAGGGGCCGCTATCTTGGGAGTGTCAGGGCGAGCTGAGCTCGAGCCGACATTCCCAACCTCAGACCTCGGAGATTCCTATGAAGACCAAGACCAACGTTCACGCCGGCCCCATCTTCATGAAGTACGAAGGCATCAAGGGCTGATCGCGCCGCTCAGGGGGCCAGGCTCGGCGGGCCTGGCTCCACCAGCGTCGGCGGGCCGTCTGGGCGAGCCATCTCCAGCTCTTCCTCGGAGAGCAGGCTCGCGGCGTCCAGCACCAGGCGGCCCTGCACGACCACGCGCCTGTCCGCGAGCTGCTCCACCTCGGCCGCGGGGCGCGCCTCCTGGCCGAGCTGAACGAGCGCCACCTCGTCATCGGGCCTCGAGGCGTCGTAGGTAGCGGCCGAGCCCTCCAGCTCCAGCACGACATAGCCTTGGAAGACCGGCTCCGGCGGCGGCTTCCCGGGCCGCGGCATGCTCAGCACCTCCATCTTGCGGCGATAGACGCCCTCCAGGCGAACGATCTGCCCGTCGAGGCGAGCCATGTCCGCGGCGCTGCGGCAGAGGGGGACGGCGCTGCTCACGGGTGTCTCCGGTCTTGGCGCTTCGGCGACGGGCGCTTCGGCGGCTGGCGCTTCGGTGAGCGTGGGCGCGCGGGAGGTGCACCCCAGCGCGAGCGCGAGGAGGAGAAGACGTGGGAGGAGGCCCGGCGTCGGACCTCCCCGCTCACTGGTCGGTGCGGACCGCGATGGAGGTCGCCTTGGAGCCATGCGTCCCCGTCCCGAGGTGATCGGAGTGGAAGGTGTCCTTGGCGCCGCCCTTGGCCTTCATGGTGCCGTAGACGGCGAAATTCCAGTCACGGTTGATGAAGCGGTCGATACCCTTGGCGATGACAGCGTAATTCTCGAGCGTGATGTTGTCCGCCCCGTCCTTCATGATCACGCCGCCCCAGTGGAAATTCCAGGCGTTCTTGCCCTTCTCGGTCTTGAAGCCGGGCATGTCGTAGGCGGTGGCCATGGCGTAGGCCTCCCCGATCTCCGGGTTGGCGTACGCGTTGATACCCGCGGCCATGTCGAAGGCGAGCTGTCCCTCGGGCGTCATCTCAGCGTACATCTTCTGGGCGGCGACGCCATCCGCGATGGGCATCGGGGTGCGCTTGGCGCCGAGGCCGAAGAAGCCGCCGCTCTTCGTGTAGTGCACGCCCTTGGTCAGGTACTTGTCGTTGGAGCTCTTCGCGATGAAGTCAGGCATCAGGTCGAAGTAGACGCCGTTGGCCATGCGGCCGACGCTGGTGTTCGCCCGCTTGTCCATCCCCTTGTCGGCCTTGCCGTAGCTGGTCTTCTCCTTGCCGCCCTTGTTGTAGACCACCTGGCGGTCGGAGTTGTTCTGCTTCCGCGAGCCCGTGATCGCGCCGGACGAGCGACCGCAGTCGGCCCAGAGGGCCATCGTGGCGATGCCGTCGTTGTCCTTGGCGGAGTCCTCTCCCGTGATGCCGTTGGAGTCCTCGACGTCCGCCTCGTTGGCGTCCGAGGCGCCCTGGTGATCGCCCATGTCCTTGTGGTCCACCCACTGCGGCACGACCCGGGTGAGCGAGTGGCCCTCGTGGTCGTAGCTCTTCCCGTCGCTCGCCAGCGTGATGAAGGAGCCGTCCTTGCCGACGCTCTTCAGCTTCTGGTTGGCCTGGTCGATGAGCCCCTGCTCCGCGTAGAGCGTCTGGTTGTCCCAGAGCAGGACCTTGCCGTTGTCCGTCGTCGTCTTGCCGGCGTCCTCGGTGGACTCGCGGCGGAACTGCACCGACTCCCCTCCCCCGCCGAGGTCGCCGCCGAGGTCACCGCCCGCCGAGGGCAGGATGTCCTGCGCCGACTGGCCGGACATCACCCGCGCCGCGGCGGCGTCGGCCTGCGTCTCATAGCTGTCGCCGACCCGGCCCACCTTCGAGGAGAGCTGAACGCCGCTGGACTGCTGCACGACGTGCGCGGCCTCGTGGGCGACGAGCTCCTTGGACGGCGAGGACGAGGCGAAGGCGATCTGGTTGCCCATGGTGAAGCCGTCGGCGCCGAGCGTGTCGCAGGCCGCGGACGCCGCCGAGCCCGTGCTCACCTCCACGCCGCCCAGGTCCACGCCGTAGCTCTGCTCGATCTCCCCGCGGAAGGGCAGCTCGCCCCCGCCGGAGAGGCCGTCCGAGGCCGTCTGGCGCTCCGCCGAGGGGGACAGCGCGCCGGCGCTGCGCTTGAACTGCAGCGCCGCGCCGAAGGAGCTGTGCATCATCCCCATCAGCCCCGGGCCGACGTGGTCGTCCGCGACGCCCTCGCTCTGCCCTTGCTGGCCGACGAGCGGGTCCGCGAGCGGATCCGCGAGGCTGTCCTGACGCGCGCTGCGGGGGGGAGCGGCGCGCAGCCCGCTGGTGGCGCTCTGCTGAGTCCTGGCCATGGGTGTCCTCGGCGACGGAGGTTGTCGCCAGCTAGGATAGCGCGCTGCAGGGGCGGCGCCCTAATTTTATGTTCACCGTAGAACGATTTCGCAAAAAGTAGCTATATAAAATGGTAATTTTCATCACATGCAGCTCGGTTTGACCACACATGAGTTCAGGCGACATGGTGTACGCTCAGCCCCCCATCGGAGTCGTCATGGACCGCCTTCTGCTCGCACCCACCGCGCTCCTCGCGCTGCTCCTCCTCGCCGGCTGTGAGGACCAGGCCAAAGAGACCGGCGACTCTGGCTCGCACACCGCGGACGTCGTCGACGCCGACGGCGACGGCTTCCTCGAGGCCGACGACTGCGACGACGAGAACGCCGCGATCAACCCCGCCGTTCAAGAGGACTGCGACGGGCTGGACAACAATTGCGATGGAAACATCGACGAAGGCGTCCAGTCCACCTTCTTCACCGACGCCGACGGCGACGGCTTTGGCGACGCGCCCGCGGACGCCTGCGAGCCGACGGGCCAGCTGGTGGGCTCGAGCGGCGACTGCGACGACGCCGACCCGAGCGCCTTCCCCGGCGCCACCGAGATCTGCGACGGCGTGGACAACGACTGCGACGAGGGCATCGACGAGGAGCTGGGCCTGACCCTGTACGCGGACGAGGACGGGGACGGTTTCGGCGACGACGACAGCGTCACCACGGGCTGCACCGCCAGCGCGTCGCAGAGCGAGGTGGGCGGCGACTGCGACGACGCGGACCCGGGCGTCAACCCCGACGCCCTGGACGTCTGTGACGACGGTGTAGACCAGGACTGCGACGCGGCGGACAAGACCTGCAGCCGCTACGAGGGCGAGATCGACGCGGGCACCGCCGACGCCCAGCTCATGGGGAGCGCCAGCGAGTACGCGGGCGCGCGGGTGCGGCCGGCGGGCGACGTGAACGGCGACGGCAACGACGACCTGCTGGTGGGCCTCTACGGCTATGGCCCGAGCGGGCCGGACTGGAGCGGCGGCGTGGCGCTGGTCCACGGGCCGGTGAGCGGCGCGGTCGTGATCGAGGACGTGGCCGCCTCCCTGCTCTATGGCGCGGCCGAAGGCGAGTACGCCGGCTGGGGCATGGCGCGGGGCGAGGACCTGGACGGCGACGGCACGCCCGACGTGGCGATCGGCGCTTATGGTCGCTGGGACGCCGGCAGCAGCGTGGGTGGAGGCGCGTACGTGGTGTACGGGCCGCCGCCCACGGGCGCCAGCTCGCTCGGCGACGCCGACGGCCTGATCCTGCCCACGGACCGAAACCTGAGCTACCTCGGCTACGAGCTCAGCTCGTCCGAGGACCTCACGGGCGACGGCGTCGGCGACGTCGTGCTCGGCTCCTATGCCAGCTCCACCGACAGCTACAGCGGCGCGGCCTGGGTGGTCGCGGGGCCGGTCGACGGGACCGTGACCCTGGACGAGGCCATCACGATCTCCGGCGCCAGCGCGTTGGATCTGGCCGGGAACGGCCTGGACGGCGTGGGCGACACCAAGGGCTTGCTCGAAAGCGAAATGCGCGAGCGGCACATCAAGTGGCTGACCAACACCCGCGTGACCAGCGTCGAGGATGGCGTGCTGCACGCCGAAGAGGTCAATGAGGACGGGTCGCTCAAAAAGGCGCACGACCTCGATTTCGGCTGGGCGATGCTGTTGCCGGCCTTTCGCGGCGTTTCGGCGGTCCAGGGGATCGAAGGCCTGACCAATCCGCGCGGCTTCATCCTGACCGACAAGCATCAGCGTAACCCGACCTATCGCAACATCTTT
>CAZKWG010000375.1:0-7843 GCA_964556105.1 uncultured Enterobacterales bacterium
GCGCCCGCGGGCCCCAGCAGCGTCACGACGCGCGCGCCGTCGGCGAGGTGGGCGCGGATGGCGGCCAGCTCGAGCTCACGCCCGATGACCAGCCCGCTCGGGGCGCGGCAGCGAACGCCGGCTTCCGGGCTCCGGCGCGTCGGCTCGGGAGCGGGCGACGGGGCCACCGAGGCCGCCGGGGGAGCGTCCGAGATGACCTCGCCGAGGAAGCGGTAGCCACGGCCCTGCACCGTCTCGATCCAGCGGGGCGTGCGCGGATCGTCTCCCAGCGCCTGCCGCGCCTTGCGGACCACCTGAAAGAGGGCGTCGTCGCTGACGAACACGCCCGGCCACAGCCGCGCGTAGAGCTCGTCGCGGGTCCACAGCCCGCCCGGCCGCTCCAGCAGCGCGGCGATCAGCACCAGCGCCTTGTCCTGCAGCGGGACGGCCACGCCGTCGCGCGTGAGCCTCCACTCCACGGGGTCGAAGTGGAAGGGACCGAAGTTGCTGCTGGCTGCCGCCATGTCCTCTCCCTATCCGAGCGCCAGAGGTCAGCCCCAGATCAGACGCCGGTCAGGTCCCCACGACGCCGCCGGGGAACACTGGGAGCAACCTTCCGCAGGAGCTCCCATGACGCAGACCCCGTCGAACCCCATCGCGATCATCGGCATCGGCTGCCGATTCCCCGGCGGCGCCCACGATCACGCCTCCTATCTCCGCTTCCTCGAGGCCTCGGGCGACGGGGTCAAGGACCAGCCCGCGGATCGGTGGAGCCCCTCCCTGTTCCAGGACGAGCGCGGCGCGGCGGGGCGGACCGAGGTGCGGCGCGCGGGCTTCTTGGAGCAGGACATCTTCACCTTCGACGCCAACTTCTTCGGGATCTCCCCGCGCGAGGCCGCCACGCTCGACCCGCAGCAGCGCCTGCTGCTCGAGGTGTGCTGGGAGGCGCTGGAGGACGCCGGCCTGCCCGCCAGCGCGCTCGCGGGCTCGCCCACCGGGGTCTTCGTCGGCGGCTTCACGCTGGACGCGATGCTGTCCCGCTTCAGCGCCGCCAACCAGGACGCCATCGACAACCACACGGCGACGAGCAGCTCGATGACGCTGCTCAGCAACCGCCTCTCCTACGCCCTCGACCTGCGCGGCCCGAGCATGACCATCGACACCGCCTGCTCGAGCTCGCTGGTGGCGCTGCACCTGGCCTGCGAGGCGCTCAGCCGCGGGGAGTGCTCCGTGGCGCTGGCGGGCGGCGTGAACGTCATGCTGCTGCCCTACTACCAGATCGTCATGAGCAAGGGGCACTTTCTGGCGGCGGACGGGCGCTCGAAGACCTTTGAGGCCGACGCCGACGGCTACGGGCGCGGCGAGGGCGCGGGGCTGCTGGTGCTCAAGCCGCTCGCCGACGCGCTGGCCGATGGGGACACCATCCACGCCGTCATCCGCGGCACAGGCGTCAACCAGGACGGCGCGACCGACGGCATCCCCATGCCGAACCCGGACGCCCAGCGCGCGCTGATCGAGGCGACCTGCCGCCGGGCCGG
This sequence comes from uncultured Enterobacterales bacterium, assembly GCA_964556105.1. Taxonomy (GTDB): domain Bacteria; phylum Myxococcota_A; class UBA796; order UBA796; family CAZKWG01; genus CAZKWG01. Next base: position 1,518 of record CAZKWG010000375.1, read on the forward strand.
GATCGCCCCGGAGAGCGTCGGCTACGTCGAGGCCCACGGGACCGGCACGCGCGTGGGCGACGTCGTCGAGACGCGCGCCATCGGCAGCACGTATGGACGCGAGCGGTCGAGCCCGCTGCCCATCGGCTCGGTCAAGGCGAACATCGGTCACCTGGAGGCCGCCGCGGGCGTCGCCGGCCTCATCAAGGCCGTCCTGTCGGTGCGCGAGCGGCGGATCCTGCCCCACCGCACGATCCGTCGCCCGAACCCGGAGATCCCCTTCGCCGCGCTCGGCGTCCGCGTGCCCCAGACCATCGAGCCCTGGCCCGTCCCAGGCCCCGCCCGCGCGGCCGTCAACAGCTTCGGCTATGGCGGGACCAACGCCCACGTCATCGTCGAGGCTCCCCCCGAGCGGCCGCCCGCCCGTCCGGCCGCGCGCGCCAGGGAGCTCACGCTGCTGCCCGTCTCGTCCCGCTCGACGGCCGGGCTGGCGGCCTCGGCCGAGCGCCTGATCCCGCTCTGCGGCGACGTGGCGGCGCTGGCCGGCGCGCTCGCCCACCGGCGCTCTCAGGAGCCGGTCCGCGCGGCGCTGGTGAGCGGCTCGCCCGCGGAGCTGGCCGAGGGCCTGCGCGCGCTGGCCGAGGGCCGGCACCACCCGTCGCTGCTGGGCCCGTCTGCGGCGCTCGGCGGCCGGGTCTGGGTCTTCACCGGGATGGGGCCGCAGTGGTGGGGCATGGGCCGCGAGCTCTACAACTCCGAGTGGATCTTCGCGGACGCGCTCCGCGAGGTCGACGCGCTCTTCCAGGAGCGGGCCGGCTGGTCCATCCTGGAGGCCCTGCTCGCCGCCAAGGGCGACTCGCGCATGGCGAGCAACGCCGTCGCCCAGCCGGCGAACCTCCTGCTACAAGTGGGACTCGTATCTCTGCTGCGATCCTGGGGCCTGCAGCCCGACGCGATCCTCGGGCACTCGGTGGGCGAGGTGGCCGCCGCCTGGGCCGCCGGCTGCCTCTCCCTGCCGGACGCCGTGACGGTGGCGGTGCACCGCAGCCGGCTGCAGCAGCGGGCGGCCGGCCAGGGCGGGATGCTGGCCGTGGGCGTGGGCCGGGAGGAGCTCGGCGCGCTGCTGCGCGACGGGCGCGTCGTGTTGGCGGCGGACAACGCGCCGGATCTCGTGACCCTGGCCGGACCCGAAGACGCGCTGGCGGCCCTCGGCGCCTCCTGCGAGGCCCGCGGGATCTTCGCGCGCCCCGTGCGGGTCGAGGTGCCCTACCACTCGCCCGCCATGGACCCGATCCGGGAGGAGCTGCTGGCGAGCCTGGCCCACCTCGCGCCACGCGCGCCGACGATCCCGCTGTTCTCGACCTTGTATGGGGAGGAGGTCCGCGGCGCCGTACACGACGCGGAGTACTGGTGGCAGAACACCCGCCAGCCCGTGCGGCTGCGCGACGCGACCGACGCCGCATTGGACGCCGGTCACCGCCTCTTCCTGGAGATCGGACCCCACCCGGTGCTGGGGCCCTCCCTCCTCCGCACGCTGCAGGCGCGGGGCGAGACCGGGCGCACGCTCCACTGCCTGCGGCGCGGTGATCCGGAGCAGCGAAGCCTGCTCTCCGCCGCCGGCGCCTGCTGGACCCACGGTCAGCGCCTGGACTGGGGCGCGCTGGCTCCCGAGGGGGCGCGCGTGGACCTGCCGCTCACGGTCTGGCAGCGCCAACACCACTGGAGCGAGACCAGCTCCGGCCGCCAGCTCCGGCTGGGCCGGCCCGAGGCCCACCCGCTGCTCGCCCGCCGCGAGCCCGGCCCCGACGCCGCCTGGAGCACCCGCCTCGCCGGGCCGCGCCTGGGCTGGATTCAGGAGCACGTCGTGCAGGGCAGCGTGGTGCTCCCCGGCGCCGCGACCGTCTCGGCCTGCCTGGCCGCCGCCGCCGAGCTCGGCCACGAGCCGATCGTCGAGGATCTCCGCTTCGAGGCCGCGCTGGTGCTCCCCGACGGCGCGCCGGTGGACCTGCGCCTGCAGGCCTCCGACGCGGGGCGGGTCGAGGTGCACGGCCGGGTCGGCCTGGAGGGCGCCTGGACCCGTCAGGCCAGCGGCCGGCTGGGACGCGGGGCGCGCTACCGGCAGCCCGCCGACCTGGGCGCGGGCGCGCTGGACCTCGGTCTGGCCGGCGGGGTCGAAGTTAATGTTACTAGTTTATATGCCAGCCTCGAAGGCCGCGGACTCGCCTACGGTCCTCGCTTCCGCGGCGTTCGCCGCCTCTGGCGCCGGGGTCCCGAGCTGCTCGCCGAGCTCGCCCTCCCCGGCGGCGACACGGAGGGCTTCGGCCTCCACCCCGCGCTGCTCGACGCCGCCTTCCAGTGCATGGTGGCCCTCGCCGAGCCCGCGCCCGGGGTGACGGTGCTGCCCGTGGGCCTGCGCCGCGCCCGCCTCCTCGCCCCCGTCGGGCCGCGGGTGTGGGTGCACGGCCGCCTGCTGGAGGCGGGATCCGGCGCCTGGGAGGGCGATCTTCTGATCTGCGACGAGGCCGGACGGGCGCTCGCCGAGGTCAAGGGCCTGCGCTGCGAGGCCGCGCTCCAGCAGGCCCCGGGCCGCGGGTGGCTGCACGCGGAGCGCTGGGTGCCCGTGACCCTCGAGGCCGGAGCGGGCTCGGACGGCGCCGAGGTCTTCGGCGCGGGGCCCTTCGCCAGCCGCCTGCGCCAGATCTTCGGGGCGGGGCAGGGCGCGCGATCGACAGCGCTGATCTGCCTGGAGCCGGAGGGGAGCGACCCGATGGGGCTGCGCGCCTGCGAGGCGCTGCGCGTGGGGCTCGAGCGCGCGGCCAGCATCGGCAGCAAGCGCACCCTGATCCTGACCTTCCGCGGGACGGCCGCCAGCCCTGGCGAGTCGGTGGACCCGGCCGCCGCGGCGATCCACGGCATGGCGCGCGTGGCGATGAACGAGGCGCCGGAGCGCGGGATCCGCCTGCTCGACCTGGGCGATCCGGCCCTCGACCCGATCGTCGTGGCGCACGCGGCCGAGGACCTCGACGAGGAGCTGGCCTGGCGCGGCGCGAGCGGCTTCCTCGCCCGCCGGGTGCGCAGGGTGGAGGTCGAGGATCTCCCGGCGCCGCGCGCGCCGCTCTCGATGAAGGCCGGCGCCGCGCCGATGGCGCTGGAGCTCGGCGTGGCTGGGCGGCTGGACACCCTCCGCTACCGCGCCGTGCCGCGCCCCGCCCCCGGCCCCGGCGAGGTGGAGATCGAGGTGGACGCGGCCTCGGTCAACTTCAAGGACGTGATGAAGGCGATGGGGATGCTGCACGAGGCGGCGCTGGAGAACGCCTACCTGGGCCGCGGGCTCGGCCTGGAGGCGGCGGGGCGCGTGACCCGCGTGGGCGCCGAGGTGGCGGGGCTCGCGGCGGGTGACGCGGTCTTCACCTACAAGGGCGGCGCGCTGCGCTCGCACATCGTGGCCGACGCGCGCTTCGTCGTGCGTCGCCCGGACAACCTGGACGCGACCGCCGGCGCCAGCCTCTTCGTCTTCCTCACGGCCTGGTACGCCCTGGTTCACGCGGGTCGCGGGCTCGAGGGCGAGACGGTGCTCATCCACTCCGCGGCCGGCGGGGTCGGGCTGGCGGGCGTGCAGATCGCGCGGATGCTCGGCCTCCGCGTGCTGGCCACCGCGGGCACGGCGGAGAAGCGCGCCTTCCTGCTCGGCCTCGGCGTCGAGCACGTCTTCGACTCGCGCACCCTGGACTTCGTGGACGAGGTGCGCGCCGCGACGGGCGGGCGGGGCGTGGACCTCGTGCTCAACGCGCTGGCGGGCCCGGCCCTGGTCGAGAGCCTGGGCCTGGTGGCGCCCGGCGGCCGCTTCCTGGAGCTGGGCAAGCAGGACCTGGGCGCGGACCGCGCCATCGGACTCCGTCCCTTCAACCGGTCGATCTCGTTCATCGCCATCGACCTGGACCGGCTGGCCACCGAGCGGCCGGCCTGGTTCGCGCCCGTGGCCCGCGAGGTGATGGCGGCCTTCGGCGACGGGAGACTGCGGCCGCTGCCCACCGAGGTCTTCCCGGCCGATCGGGTCGAGGCCGCCTTCCGCGCGCTGGCCAGCGGCGAGCGCATCGGCAAGGTCGTGCTGGCGATGCGGGCCGGTCGGGTGGCGCTGGAGCCGGCCCGCGCGCGGCCGATCGCGGGCGGTCGAAGCTGGCTGATCACGGGCGGTCTCGGGGGCTTCGGCCTGCGCGTCGCGGCCTGGCTGGCCGATCAGGGCGTGCGCGAGCTGGTGCTGGCGGGGCGGCGCGGCGTGGTGGACCCCTCGGACGCCCCGCTCCTGGAGGCGATCCGGGCGCGCGGGGTGGCGGCGCGGGCGATCTCGCTCGACGTCACCGACCCGGTCGCCGTGCAGGCGGCGGTGGACGCCATCCCGAGCCTGGGCGGGGTCGTGCACGCGGCGATGGAGCTGGCGGATCGGCCGCTCGCGACCTTGGACGCGCAGGTGATCGAGCGCGCCATGGGCGCCAAGGCCATGGGCGCCTGGAACCTGCACTGCGCCACCCTGGACCGCGACCTGGACCACTTCGTGCTGATCGGGTCGATCTCGGCCGTCGTCGGCAATCCTGGACAGGCGGCCTATGCCGCCGCGAACGCCGCGCTGGACGGGCTGGCGCGCCTGCGGGCCGCCGCCTGCCTGCCGGCCACCTGCGTCAGCCTGGGCGCGCTGGGCGAGGCCGGCGTGGTCGCGCGAGACGCCTCGACGAAGGCGCATCTTCAGGGGCTCGGGCTGAACCCCATGGCGCCGCAGACGGTCCTGGACCGCCTCGGGGCGGCGCTGCAGACGGGCTGCCCCAACCTGACGCTGGTGGACATCGACTGGGCGCGCTGGGCCCGCGTGGTCCCCGGCGTCGGCTGGCGGCGCCTGGAGGGGCTCACCGCCGGCGCGGGCGGCGCGGGCGCCGAGACAGGCGTGGCCGCGCTCGCGCCGGCCGAGCGCCGGGCGGCGCTGGAGACCATCGTGCGGGAGGCCGCCGCCTCGGTGTTCCGTATGGATCCGGGCGCCCTCGACCGGGAGCGCAGCCTGCGCGACCAGGGCCTCGACTCGATCCTGGCCGTCGAGCTCAGCGTGCTGCTGCGCGCCCGGCTGGGCGTCGCGCTCTCGGCGATGGATCTGCTCGCCGGGCGGGGAATCGGGGCGCTGGTGGACGATCTCCTGCGCCGGATCGGAGGCGGCGCCGAGCCCACGAAGGCCGCGAAGACCGCGCCCGCTGAGCCGAGCGCCGAGGATCTGCTCGCGCTCATCTGCGTGACGCGGCCCTACCTGGCCCTCGAGGAGCTCGGCTTCGCCGGCGACGCCGTGATCGCCACCGTCGTGCCCGATGTGCTCCCCGGGCAGGGGACCGCGCCGGTCGCCGCCGGTGAGCTCGGTCGGCACCTGGCAATACTAGGATCTCTAGCCTGTGCTCGCGCCTGGCCGAAGGCTGGCCGCCACGCCTGGCCCGTCGCCAGCTCCACCCTGGAGCTGGAGCCCGGCGCCCCCGCCCCGGCCGGCGCCCGCTTCACGCTGGACGCCCGCTGCGTCCGGGTGGATCTGTCGCGCGGGAGCGCGGAGGCCGAGGGCGCCATGCGGACGATGGACGGCAGGCTGGTCGGCCGCCTGCGCGTCGGCTACCACGTCCTGCCTTTCGACGGCTTCCTGGAGCTCTTCTCGGGACACCGCGCTCTGACGGCCGAGGCCCGGTACCAGGGCCCCAACGCCGAGCGCAGCCCCTACGCCTGCGCCCCGGAGAAGACCCCGGGCACCTGGGACGGCCAGCGCTTCACCCGCCTCCTGCCTCCCGTCTCCGTCGAGGCCTGCGCCGGCCACTTCGCCGGCCTGCCCGCCCTGCCCGTCTCCATCCTGGGCCGACAGGTCCAGGCCGCGGTGCTCGACGGTGTGCAGGCCGCCGGCCTCGACGCCACGACCGCCCGCGTCAGCCGCGCCGAGCTCGTCACCGAACGTTTCGCCTGGGCGGGCGAGCAGGTCGAGCTCCGCGCCGGACCCCGCGACGGCGACCCACGCGGCCCCTGGTGTTGCGAGGTGCGCGTCCCGGCCCAGGACGCCGTCGTCGCGCGCTTCGTCCTGCAGCTGGAGCACGCGCGGCCCGCTCAGGCGGATCTCCTCCAGCAACGCGGCTCGCTCCGGCCCGTGGGCGTCGCGGCGACGGTCTCGGCCTGAGGGCTCGGGGTGGTGGGGGAGGTGACCCCAAACGCCCCGCCACCAGCCCCCTCCCCCCTCGTGGGGGAGGTGCCCCCGAAGGGGGCGGTGGGGGGTGCAGAACCTTCCAGCCGCCGCGCCCCGCCACCAGCCCCCTCCCCCCGCGTGGGGGAGGTGCCCCCGA
>CAZKWG010000376.1:0-7817 GCA_964556105.1 uncultured Enterobacterales bacterium
ATACGCAGGTAGAGGTTGTCGTCGTCGACGGTCCACTGGCCGACGGCCTGCGCGCTGTCGCCCACCAGATCGAGCCGGTCGGGGCCCGCTGCGTCGAAGGCGACGTCGAGGAAGGTGGTGCCGTCGCGAGTGAGGTCGACCCAGCGCTCGTCCGAGGGCCAGTCCGCATGCGCCGGACCTGCGTAGAGCACCATCAGGGCGACCACGCTGAACATAGCATCACCTCACCGCACAGAAGTTCAGGTACTCTAAGGTATTCACACTGGACGCGTCAAGGGTTGCTCTGGCTCGCCCGGTCCCGTTGGACTAAGGAGCCCGTGATGGACGCCCTTCTCGAAGCCTCTGCCCTTCTCTCCCCCGGCGACTCGGATCGGCTGAACGCCCTTGCGGGGCTCCTCCGAGACATGGAGCGGGTAGTCGTTACGTTTTCGGGCGGAGTGGACTCCGCGTTAGTGGTTGCCGTAGCCTACCATGTGCTCGGGGAGGGTTGCCTCGCGCTCACGGCCGCCAGCCCGACCTTCCCACCGGAAGAGCTGCGCGCCGCCCTGGACTTTTGTAGAGATCTCGGGGTTCGACATCAGGTGGTCGACTCTCAAGAGCTGGAGCGTGAAGGATACGCGGCCAACGCCGGGAACCGGTGTTACTTCTGCAAGACCGAGCTCTTCGACCTGGCGTTGCGCGAGGCGCGCGCGCTTGACATTTCGTGGGTGGTCGATGGGACCATCACCGAGGACTACGGGGAGCATCGGCCGGGCCTGAAGGCCGGCGACGAGCATCAGATCCGCCATCCGCTGGCCGAGGCCGGCTTCGACAAGGCCTCCGTGCGCGCGGTCGCCCGTGCGCTGGGCCTGCCGGTGTGGGACAAGCCCGCCTTTGCCTGCCTGGGAAGCCGCTTCCCCGTGGGTACGCGGGTCACGGTGCAGCGGGTGCGCCAGGTCCAGAAGGTGGAGAGCCACCTGCGGGCGATCGGCCTTCGTCAGTTCCGCGCGCGCTGGCACGAGCTCGAGGGCCAGCCCATGGTGCGCATCGAGCTCGAGCCGGCCGCGTTCGCCGCGCTGGCCATGCCTGGGATCAGCGCGTCCATCGTCGATGTCTGCAAGGCTGAGGGGTTCCGGTGGGTGACGGTCGATCTTCAGGGCTACCAGAGGGGAGCGCTCTCGCACGCGCTGTCGGGCTCGGAGACCGCGTCGAGCACGTAGCGCCGGGCGCGCGCGCGGCCGTGCTGCGCGAGCTGGTGCTGCTCTGGCTGGTGACGCTGCTCCTGATCCGCGCCGTGATCGCGCTGCAGAGCGGGCTCGGGCTGCCCGACTGGGTGCGGGCGGCGGTCCCGCTGCTCTTCATGTACGCGCCCATCCTGCTCTGCCGCTGGCGCGGCGCCGACTCCTGGGCGTACCGGCTCAGCGTGCCCGCGCTCGGCGACACCGCGGCCTGGCGCGAGATCGCGACGGTGAACCTGCGGCTGCTCCTCTTGATCGCGCCCCCCTTCATCGTGGGCTACCACCTCTACCAGTCCCTGCTCTTCGGGCTCTCCCCGGGGCACGGCGCGCCGCCGCAGCCGGGGCTGGAGATCGCGCATCACCTCTTTTTTGTGGCGGTGCCCGAGGAGTTTTTCTACCGCGGCTACTTCCAGACCCGCCTGAACGAGGTCATGCCGCGGCGCTTTCTCATCTGGGGCGTGCCCATGGGCTGGGGCGCGGTGGTCGCGAGCCTCTTCTTCGCCTTCGGCCACTCGCTGGTCACCTTCCAGTGGTGGCACTTCGCGACCTTCTTCCCCGGTCTCGTCTTCGCCTGGGCGCGCGAGCGCACGGGCGGCGTGATGGCCGGCGCCCTCTTCCACGCCATCTGCAACGTCGGCGTGGTCTTCCTGGACTACAGCTACGGGATCCGGCTCGCGGGGAGCTGAATCAGGCCGCGCCCTCGTCCAGCGGGAAGCCGTCCAGGCGCCCGCGCCGCCAGAGCTGATAGTGCCGGGCGCAGAAGCCCTTGGAGCGCGCGATCTCGCCGCAGTCCGGGACCCGGCAGAGCTTGCGCGCGTCGCCGCTGGAGGAGGGCTCCTGAGAGACCTTCGGCGGCGCGGGCTGCACGTCGGGCGCGACCGGCGCCGCGGGGCTCGCCGCGGGGCTCGGCTCGGCGGCGCGCTGCAGCGCGTCGAGGCGGGCGTTGACCTGCTCCAGGGAGGCGGCCAGCTCATCGCGCAGGGCGCTCAGCTTCGGCTCCAGCGCGGTCTTCTCCAGGCGGGCCTCGATGCGCGGGTTGAGCGCGGCGACGGCGTCCTCGCGGGCGCGGAGGATGCGGGCGTCCAGCCAGGGCTCGGCGAGGCGGGCCTCCAGTCGGTCGAGGCGCTGTCCGATGCGCGCGGCGAGCGCCTCCGCCAGGGCGTCGGCCTGACGGCTCTGCGCGCTCTCCAGCGCCGTGATGCGGGCCTCCAGCGCGCCGAGCTTGTCTTCGAGGCCCTCGACGTCGTCAGAGAGCTTCTTGACGCCCCCGGCGGCGCCGGCGAGCTGCCCGCGCAGGGCGTTCTGTTGATCGCGCAGCTCCTTGAAGTCGGTGCGCGTGGGGACCTGGCGCTCGTCCAGGGTCTCGTAGACCACGTCCTCGAAGGAGCGGCGAAGCGACGGCAGGAGCGCGTCCGCCATGGACGAGGTGAAGAAGTCTCGCGCGTTGCCCATGGTCTTCTCGCTCCCGGTGCAGGGCCTGTTTCAGGGCGTCGGCGACGCCGCGTGCGCTTGTGAGCGTGTTGCGGCCTGCGTCGTGTCGCAGGGGTGACGCCTGGGCGCATAAAAGACTCACCAGATCTTGTCAATGTCGCGCGCGGCCTGTGGCTTGCCCGGCACCCGCACTGGGTGCTACATTCTTCGGGTGTGTGTCGGGCGTTCGCGCGGCGCGCGCGGGAGGATTCGGGATGCCCCAGTGCCCTTTCTGCAAGGGCCAGATCGCTGAAGATCTTCTCCGCTTTGGGGGACACTGCCCTCATTGTCTGAACGAGATCCCAGGCGAAGAAGCCGCGACGGACCCGGGGGCGCAGGCGCGCCAGCGGCAGGAGCTCGAGGCCCGAGCCACCGCTGCGCGCCTCCAGCGCCGCAGCCGCGTGGTGCGCGCCGTGGCTGTGCTGGCGCTGTTGCTCGGCGTCGGATCGTGGGCGGTGCTCCGAGAGGATCCCGCGCCGCTCATCCTCGAGGACGTGGACATCTACATCGTCCCCGCGAGCGCGCACCGCAACGTCGCGGCGGAGGAGGCCGCTGAGGCCCAGGCGAAGGCCGAAGAGGAGGCCCGACGTCAGGAGGCCGCTCGGCGCGCCCTGGCCACCGCGAGCGTCAGCGCGACGCCGGGATCGCTGGCGGACGCTGGCCCTGCGCCGTCCGCGCCTGGACTCACGGGCGCGTCCAGCGGCGCGCCGGAGAGCTCGGGCGACAAGCTGGCGTCGTCGATGGGCGGGCTGGATCTCAGCATGAAGGGCCCGTCCGCGCGCAACATCTCGGGCATGGTGGCCGAGGGCGACGCGGCCATCAAGGCGATGGCGAAGACGGTGGTGGACGCGAACTACAAGCAGCTCACCCAGTGCTATGAGGCCCGCCTCAAGGAGAACCCCAGCCTGAGCGGTCGCTGGGTGCTCGCCTGGACCATCGAGAAGGACGGCACGGTCTCCAAGGCCGAGGCCGAGGGTCAGGGCGTCAAGGACGGCTCCTTCGAGAGCTGCATGGAGCGGAACGTCCAGAACTGGAAGTTCCAGGCCGTGGCGAAGTCCACGGAGCTCGCGCGCGCCTTCGTCTTCAGCAACTGAGCTTCGCTCAGCGGTTCAGGGCGGTCGCCATCAGCAGCGCGTCCTGGCCGTCCGGGTAGTAGCGTGGGCGTCGGCCGACGATCTCGTAGCCGCGCCCTCGATAGAGGGCCTGGGCGCCCAGGTTGTCCTCGCGCACCTCCAGCCAGCATGTGAGGGCGCCGCCCGCGCGCAGGCGCGCCTCGAGCGCGTCGAGCAGGGCCGCGCCGAGGCCCAGCCGTCGGCAGTCGGGCGAGACCCCGAGCTCCAGCACCTCGCTCTCGTCGGCGACGATCCGCCCGACGGCGTGGCCGACGATCCGGCCCGCGCGCTCCGAGACCAGGAAGACGCCGCCCTCCCGCCCGAGCTCGGACGCGAACATGGCGGCCGTCCAGGCGGCGGCGCCGAAGCAGTCCTGCTCGACCTGGACCACCGCGGGGAGATCCTCCGGTCGCGCGTCGCGCAGGGTCATGGCGCCTCGCGCTCCGGCGTCTCGGGCCCGTCCAGCCCGTCGAGGGGGAAGGCCTCCGGCTCGCTGGACCACACCCGCGTCAGGCGGATCTGCACCTGGTCGCGGGCCTCCTCGATCCAGGCGTCGTAGCGGGCGCGGAGCTGCTCCTCGGACTCCCCCGCGGCCTGAGAGGGGAGGACGACGGCGCGCTGCACGTAGCGCTCGACGACGATGCGCGCGTAGAGCACGCCGGAGAGCCGCTCCTCATCCAGCCCGAAGGCCGAGAGAAAGCGGATGTATTCGCCCGGGTCCTCCCAGGTGTCGCGCAAGACGGCGAGGCGCTCGCGCACGTCGGCGGTGGACGGCTGGTAGACCGCCACGTCGCCAGCCAGGCCGCGCACCACGGCGGCGTCGATGAGCACGTCCAGGGCTTGCCGATCGGCGCGCTCCCCGAGCGGGAAGGGCCGCGGGTCGCGCCAGGCCAGCGCCCGCTCCAGCGCGACGTCGGAGGCCAGCACGAGGCGATCTCCTACCACCCCCACCACCCGGTCGAGGAGCAGCGGGGCGGGCTCGATCTCGGCCCCAGCGGCGGTCGGCGCCGCGACCAGGAGCGCGAAGCAGAGCAGCGTGTGGTTGGCCACAGGGTGCATACCTATCCTTTACCTGATCGCGGCGCCTGATTACACTCTGCGGTCTCGGCACGTGATGGCCGGCGCCGTCGCGTTCGGCGCGTCTGGGGATTGGATGATCTCGGCTCGGAACCTGACCAAACGCTTTGGCCGGCTCACGGCCGTCGAACAGGTCTCGTTCGAGGTGGCTCGGGGCGAGATCCTGGGCTTCATCGGCCCGAATGGCGCGGGCAAGACGACGACGATGAGAATGCTCACGGGCTTCCTCCCGGCCACCGAGGGCAGCGCCGTGGTCGCCGGGCATGACGTCTTCGAGGAGCCGATGGCCGTGCGTCGGCGCGTCGGCTACCTGCCGGAGACCCCGCCCCTGTATCCTGAGCTGAGCGTGGGCGAGTATCTGTCGTTTGTGGCGGAGATTCGCGAGGTCCCCTCCAAGGAGAGCGCCCGCCGCATCGGCGCCGCGATGGAGGGCGTGGGCCTCAAGGGCTGGGAGCGCAGGCTGCTCGGCTCGCTGTCGAAGGGCTACCGTCAGCGGGTCGGCCTCGCGCAGGCCGTGCTGCACGACCCGGAGGTCATCGTCCTGGACGAGCCGACCAGCGGGCTCGACCCGGCGCAGGTGGTGGGGATTCGCGACTTCATCCGCCATCTGGCGCAGGATCGCACCGTCATCCTCTCCACCCACATCCTGTCGGAGGTCGAGCTGCTCTGCGAGCGCGCGGTGATCATCGCCGGCGGCAGGGTCGCGGCGGACGGGACGCTCACGGCGCTCAAGGCGGGCGTCGGCGCCGGGCTGCGCTACGAGGTGGAGCTGGGCGCGACCGAGGGGGCGAACGTGGCGACCGAGGTGAGCCGGCTCGCCGAGATCGAGCAGGTCCGGCCGCTCTCGGAGGAGGACGGGCTCGTCCGCCTGGAGCTGCGCGCGCCTGCCGATCCGCGGCCGGCGGTCGCGAAGCTCGCCACGGGCCGGGGTTGGACGATTCGCGCGATGGAGCGTGTGGTCCCGAGCCTCGAAGAGGCCTTCCTGTCCATCGTCGGGAGGGAGCGGTGAGGGTGCTCTGGGCGATCATCAAGAAGGAGCTGCGCGTCTATTTCGCCAGCCCGCTGGCCTACATGTTCCTGGGCGTGTTCCTGTTCATGGCGGGCCTGTTCTTCTATCTGGGCGTGACGATGACCGGCGAGGCCAGCCTGCGCGTCATGCTGGGCAACCTCTCCATCGTCCTGCTCTTCCTGCTGCCCATGTTGACCATGCGGCACTTCGCCGAGGAGCGCCGGGCCGGCACCTTCGAGCTGCTGATGACCGCGCCGGTGCCGCTGTGGGCCCTGCTGCTCGGGAAGTGGGCCGCCAGCCTGCTGCTCTGCCTGGCCATGCTGGCGGGGACGCTGATCTTCCCGGCCGTGCTGGCCTACTACGGAGATCCCGACTGGGGGATCATGGCGACCAGCTATCTCGGGCTCTTCCTGGTCTGCGGGGCCTTCGTCTCCGCGGGCCTCTTCTCGTCGAGCCTGACCAACGAGCCGGTGGCGGCGGGCCTGGGCGGCGTGCTGCTGCTGCTGCCCTTCTGGCTCGCCGGGACCGCGGCGGACCTCGTGCAGGTGGACGCGCTGCGCACGGCGCTGCGCCACGTCTCCTTCCTCACGCACATCGAGCCCTTCGCGAAGGGGATCATCGACAGCGCCGACCTGGCCTGGTTCGTGCTCTTCACCTTCGGCTTCCTCTTCTTGACCTGGCGCTCGATTGAGTCCAGGAGGTGGCGGTGAAGAACAGCTCCCGCCGGCTGCTGGCCTACGGCTCCAACGCCACCCTGGTCACCGTCATCGTCATCGCGGTGCTCGTGCTGCTCTACGCGCTGGCGGACCAGTTCCGCGGGCGCGTGGACCTCAGCGAAGGCTCGCAGAACACGCTGCTGCCCGAGACGATGGCCAAGCTCGCGCTGATCGACGCCGACGCCGTCCCGGTGGAGATCACCGCGTTTACGGCTCAGAGTGGAAAACCAGAGGCGTACTTCAAGAACCGCACGATGAAGGACCTGCTCCTGGAGATCGACCGCAACAGCACGGCGATCACCTGGCGGCAGGTGGACTTCGACAAGGAGCGGCTGACCGCCGAGCGGCTGGGCGTGACCCAGTACGGCCACGTCGTCATCCAGCGCGGCGACGACCGCGTGGACATCAAGGACCGGGAGCTGTTCAAGCGGCGGGGCAAGGTCTCGGACAACCAGTGGGATTTCCTCGGGGAGTCCGCGCTGGATCGGGGCCTCTCCCAGCTCCTGACGCCCCGGCGGCGGGTGGTCTACGTGCTGACCGGGCACGGCGACCTCGACCCCGAGGAGCAGGGCCCGGACGGGCTCTCCGCGCTCGCCGAGGCGCTCGACCAGGAGCGCTTCGACATGGAGACCCTGGACCTGCTGCGCACGGGCCGCGAGGGGGAGGCGCCGGATGTGCCCGAGGACGCCGCGCTGGTCTTCGTCGCCCGGCCGCGCGCGGACCTCACCCCCCAGGAGGAGGACGTGCTCCTGGGCTGGATCGGCCGCGGTATGCCGGTCCTGTTCGCAGTGGATGTGGGCTACCCCGTGCCCGCGGTCCTCTCCCGCTTCGGGATCAGCGTTCCAGACGGCATCGTGCTGGATCGCGAGCTGCTCTTCCCCTACAGGGATCGGCCGCTGCCCCGCTACAAGTCCCACCCGATGGTGGACGAGCTGCGCGAGGACAGCCTGGCCACCGTGCTGGCCGCCGCGGCGCCCGTCGTGGCCGCCGACCCGCCGCCCGCCGGCATCTACCCGACGCCGGTGCTGGTCACCTCGCGCGACGGCTGGATCGAGCGCGGCGGCAGCGTAGAGAACGGCCTGGCCCGCTTCGAGCCGGACTTCGACGGCGCCGGGCCCGCCACCTACGCGATCGCGCTGGAGGTCACGGCCCAGAGCGGGCTGGTCCGCGCCGGAAAGCCCACCGCCCGCGCGCTGGTGGTCGGCGACGGCGACGC
>CAZKWG010000377.1:0-7810 GCA_964556105.1 uncultured Enterobacterales bacterium
AGCTCTCTGACCAACAGCTCGTTCGGGGCCAGGGGCCAGACCACCGACGTGGCAGACTCGGCTGGGTTCTCAGGGGTGAACGTAACCTCGTGTGACAGGCCCGATCGAACCCGGGTACCCCATCCGGCCACCTGAATCTCTTCCTTCTCTACCAGCACGCCGACAGGAAACCGAACAGGATCAGGGATCTGAACGGCGAACCCTCTCCGCCCCGCTCGTCTCTCGGCCTTCGAGGAGAGCTCGAAACTCCAGGACCAGGACACTACCCCTGGCCAGACCAGGCCCCGCTTCAGCACGGACGCGCCCCCCAAGGACTCCAGCGCCCTCACCAGGCGCGAGGCCCCCTCTGCGTCCGTCTGCTGCAAGGTGAACCAAAACCGAATCGCATCCAGAAAATTGCTCTTCCCCGAATTGTTCGGGCCGATCAGCACGTTCACGCGCTTCAGCGGCAGATCCCGCGCGTCTACGTTCTTGAAGTTTTTTACGCTGAAGCGGGTATACAACGCCCCTCCCCCATCAGAATTCCCCCTCGACCCCGAACCACGCCCCGCCGCTCTCCAGCGGGACGAAGCCCAGGCCCAGACCGGCGCCGAAGAGCACCGCGCCGGCGGCATACGCGCCGTGGGTCAGGGTCTTGTTGCGCTGGTAGAGGATGAAGGAGGCCTGGTCGTCGCAGCTCGCCACGCCGTCCGCGACCGCGCACAGCTCGCGCCCGCGGACGTTGCCGTACAGGCCGAGCGAGCCGGCGACCAGCGCGCCCGCGCCCATCAGCCCGAACGAGAGGGGGCCGCCGAAGGCGACCTCACGCCGGCCGTCGGGGTTCTCCGCGCGCAGCTGGTCCAGAAAGGACGCGCGTCCGCCGGCGAAGCTGACGATGAGGTTGGGATCGTAGCTGCCCGCCTCGGCCGGGTGGGCGCCGTCCTTGCTCTCCCGCGCGATGACCTCGAGCATGTGGCGGTGCAGCTCGGCGGCGCCGACCATCTTGTCGTCGTTGCTGTCGGCCTTGCCCTCCAGCGCGCTCTGAAGGCGCGGCAGGAAGAGGCCGTCATCGGAGACCTCGCGAGGGCCGGTGGCGGAGAGCGCGAGGAAGTTCCCCGGAAGATCGGCGAGGCTCTTGGCGTTCGGGCCGAGCAGGGCCACGCCGTCCTGCTCACCCGGGTGGGCGGCGTCGGTGATGACGACGAGGTTCACCCCAGGCGTACGCCGGAGCAGATCCCGGGTGAAGCTGTAGAAGTCGATGGTGCTGGCCGTGTCTTCGACCGTCGAGTCGTAGAGCAGCAGGTAGGGGTTGCCGAAATCCCCCCCGAAGCCCTGTCCGGCGAAGATCCACAGCAGCGTGTCGCCGGGCTGCATCGAGGGCGCCACGGTCTCCACGAGCACCGTCCGAACGGCGGCGCGCGTGGCGGCCTTGTCCATCAGGACATGGACCTTGTCGAAGCCGCCCCGCTCCTCGAGATAGGCGGCGAGGGCCGGAAGATCGGCCCGCGTCGCCGGAAGATCGAGCGTGTCCGGGAGCGAGGCGTAGTCGGTCACCCCCACCAGCACGGCTACCCGCTGCCCGGCCATCGCGAGCGTGGGGCTACACAGCCCCAGGAGCAGGAGCGCGGCGCGCGCGCAGGAGAGGGTGTGTTTCGACATGGCTCAGCTCAGGTTGCGGATCGCCAGGGAGACCACGGTCTTGTCGTCTCCCCCCATGTTCAGCGTAAGCCCCCAGCTGAGCGCGCGCCGCACCTGATATTCACCGCAGCGGCCCTTCATCTGCCGGAAGATCTCCAGGGCCTGCTTCACGCCCGTGGCGCCGACCGGGTGGCCGAAGCCGATGAGCCCGCCGCCCGTGTTGATGGGGATCCGGCCCTCCAGCGAGGTCTCCCCGGCGCGCACCATGGCGGCGGCCTGTCCGGGCGCCGCGAAGCCGGCGGCCTCCATCATCAGGAGCTCGGCCACCGTGAAGCAGTCGTGGACCTCGGCCACGTCCACGTCCTGGGGACGGATCCCGGCGGCGGCCAGGGCGCGACCTGCGGCCTTCGCCGAGGTGGTGAACGCCGTGGGATCGCCGTCCTCGTAGAGGCTGCTGACGGCGTGACCCGTGCCGCGGATCTCCACAACGTCCGCCTCGGTCAGCCCCAGCCGGGCCAGGCCCGCCTCGCTGACGATGAGCACGGCCGAGGCCCCGTCGCTGACCTGTGAGCAGTCGCTCATCTTCAGGTAGGGCTTGAGATCCTCGTTCCCCAGGAAGCAGGGGTTGCGGTCGCTGGCCTCGCGCGCGAGCTCCAGCGGCATCTCCTTGGTGCGCATGTGGGCGTAGGGGTTCTTGTTGGCGTTGCTGTACGCCTTGACCGCGACATAGCCCAGATCTTCGTCCGTGAGCCCATTGGCCTCACGCAAGGCCTTGATCCGGCGGGCGAAGAGGGCGGGAAAGGTGAAGTCGTCGATGCCGCGCTGGCGCTTGTAGTGGGCGGCGCGCGCCAGATAGTCGGCGCCGACGCGCGCGGACTGCGAGGTCTGCAGCTCGACGCCGGCGACCATGACCGTGTCCGCGCCAGCCGCCACCGCGTCCACGCTGGCCAGCAGCGCCAGACCGCCAGAGGCGCAGGCGCCCTCGAGCCGGGTGGAGGGCTTGCCGTCGAAGGCGGGGTGGGCGCCCACCATCGCCGCGCCGAGGTGCCCCTGGCTGCTGAAGAGCTCGCCCACGAAGTTCCCGACGTAGAGCCGGTCAACGGTCTCCGGATCGACGCGGGTTTCGTCGATGGCGCCCCGCACGACCGTGGTCAGCAGGTCCTCCAGGCTCGGGTTGTCGCGCTTCCCGAAGTCCGGGTGCCCCTTCCAGATAAAGTCAGGATGTCCCTTGCCAGTGAACGGGGTGTGTGCGCCCCCGACGAGAAAGGTACGACGAGCGAGGGCCATGGATCCTCCAGCGTGCGGAACGTGGAGAGCAAGATATGCATCCCCCACCCCCCCTGCAAGAGAGGGATTCCGAGACATGCTGTTGCTCCTCTGGCTCGCCTGCGCTCCCGCGCCCAAGTGCCCCGAAGCCCCCGCCGCCGAGCGCGTGCTCAGCGAGGCGGAGGCGACGATGCTCGCCCCCTACCTGACCGATCTGCGGGCCGGGATCCGCGCCTACGGAGAGCAGGGCTTCGGCGTCTGCCAGGGCAAGCGCACCTGCGATCAGTTCCTCGGCCCCGAGCCGAGCCCGCTCGCCGCCGGCGACTACCTGATCCGCGCCGAGCTGCAGGTGCCGGAGCTGGGCGAGGGCTGGAAGGTGAAGTTCAAGATCGACTGCGAGCTCACCACCTCGGAGGGCCGCACGACCAACCAGACCCACGAGAAGCTCTACGACGTGCGCCACGTGCGCAACGACAAGATGGGCTACCGGCTCCAGCCGCTGTGGATGATTCAGTCCCCGCACCCGAACGGCTCACGCGCCTGCTCGTTCTCGCTCACCCCGGTGTCGCCGGATGGCCGAGAAGGCAAGGCCTGGAACGGCAAGTACAGCACGCTCGCCCCCGCGGAGGCCGGCACGGCGCCCGCGCCCGAGCAGCCCGCCCAACCCTGAGCGCGCGAGCCCTGGGTTTCTGGACGGGCGCGGCCGTGCTATCGTGAGCCCCTCTGAACACCGATGGGGAGCCCCATGTCGCGTGCCGTGATCTCCATGTTGCTCGGCCTGTCCGCCTGTACCTGGGTGAGCAAGCAGGACGTGGACGAGCGCCTCCCAGAGCTCGATGACGACCAGGACAGCTTCCCGGCCAGCGACGACTGCGACGACAACGACGCCGCCGTCTACCCCGGCGCGCCCGAGACCTGGTACGACGGCATCGACGCCGACTGCGCGGGCGACGACGACTTCGACCAGGACAAAGACACCTTCGGACGCGAGGTGGACTGCGACGACACCTCGGCGGCGGCCTTTCCGGGCGGGACCGAGGTCTGGTACGACGGCATCGACGGCGACTGCGGCGGGGACGACGACTACGACCAGGACAAGGACGGCTTCGTTCGCGCCGAAGACGCCGGCAAGGCCACGGCGGCGGTGCCGGGCAGCGGCGCCCTCCCCGAGGGGGACTGCGACGACACCTTGGATCTGGTCAACCCCTCGGCCACCGACACGGCCTACGACGGGCAGGACACCAACTGCAGCGGCAACGACGACTACGACCAGGACCTGGACGGGTATGTCGCCGACATCTACGAGGGGCTGCTGACCCAGTACGTCGACACCAGCGGCGACCTGCTCGGCGGCGACTGTGACGACGCCGACGGCGCGATCTACCCGGGCGCCGCGGACGCCTGGTATGACGGCATCGACAGCGACTGCGCCGAGAACGACGACTTCGACCAGGACGTTGACGGTCAGCGCGCGCTCGCCGAGGGCGCGGGCGAGGATTGCGATGATCTCGACGCCGACATCTACTATGGCGCCACCGAGATCGTCGGCGACGGCGTGGACATGGACTGCGACGGCGGCGAGGCCTCCTTCCTCTTCGACGACCTGAACCTCGAGGCCACCCTGGAGATCGACACGCCGCTGGACGTGCGCCTGGCCTCCAACAGCACCGACCTCTACCTCTCCTTCGCCGTGCAGGAGATCACCTTCGTCGAGCCCGGGGTGGAGTCCACCTACTACAGCTCGGCGATCGCCCTGCTCTATGACCTCGCGCTGCTGCACGACGAGCCCGTGGCCGAGGTGGTCCCCTGGGTCGCCACCACCACGCTGACCTCCGCCTCCGCGACGGGCGGGCACGACATCCTGGTCACCGATTACGGCCTGATCGGCGCCATCGGCCTGACCAACGCCGGCTCCTCGCGCACCTTCCGCCTGGGCGGCTACGACCTGGGCCTGGACGACATCTTCGGTCAGTCCTACTCTGTGTCGGGGATCTCCGATCCGCTCTCCCAGGTGAGCATCGCCCGGGACGGCGCGGGGAACGCCCACTTCATCGGCTGCTCCGAGGACGGCACCCTCATGTACCTGTGGATGGACATGGAGGACTGCGACTCCGCCGGCACGCTGAACTGCTGGGGCCCGACCAACCAGAGCCAGGTGCTCGATCTCCCCGGCTGGACCTGCGGGGTCGAATTCGACACCGAGGCCGACGAGGGGCTCATCCACCTCGGTCAGGAGGACGGCTACACCATCGCCCGCTTCGACATCAGCGAGCCTGGCAAGTACACCTACGACGACGACCCCGAGGTCACCGAGTACGACTTCATCGACACCTACCTGCCCAGCTCGATGAAGATCATCGAGGACGCCGACGGTGTGCAGTACCGCGTGTTCTACGACGAGGCCTCCCAGAGCATCCTGGCCCTGGACGAGGACGACGTGGAGATCGAGATCGACGTGGACGTCGCCGAGACGACGCCGGTGCGCGCCGTCTTCGGCCCCGACGGCCGCCTCTTCGTCGTGTACATCGAGGACGGCGACGCCGTGCTGACCTACGGGACCCTGGCCGGCACGAGGTTCACCGGCGCCACCACGCTCCTGCCGACGGACTTCGCGCCGGATCAGGCCGAGCTGTGGGTGGGCGACGCGACCGGCTCCGGCGCGACCGATCTGGTGGTGGCGCTGGCCGCCAGCAGCGAGATCGCCGTCGGGATGGCCCTCGTCGCGGACTAGACAATCTAGTCCGATCAGCGCCGCGGCGGCTCCTCTGTGGGCTCGGCCTGACCCTGCGCCGCGGCGTCACCGTCGGGCACCCCGCGCACCACGACGCGCTGGTCCACCTCGACGCCGGCGTGGTCGTGGACGCGCGCCGAGAGCACGGTGAGCCCGGCGGGGACCTGCACGGGCACCTCGAGGCGCATCCGCCGCCCCGCTCCCGTCGCCCAGGCGATCTTCTCGCTGCCCTGCCAGACGACGAGATCGGCGAGCCCCTGATCGTCGCGCGCCTCGATGACCAGCGTGAGCGGGCCGGGCAGCGCGCTCAGCGGCGCGCCCAGGGTGAGCGTGGGGGGCGCCACGGTCGCCACGTCTCCGCCGCGGTCCAGGGCCAGCGGCAGGCGCAGGGGCTCGACGAGCTGCTCGGCGTCGACGATGAGGTCGAGCGGGACGGGGCCAGCGCCGCCCGCCGCCAGCTTGACGCCGATGCGCAGCGAGGCGGACTCCCCCGCGCCGATGGCCGGGACGCCCACCTCGCGCTCCAGCAGCTCGACCACGCCCGCGTCGGGGTAGGCGAAGCGCGCGCGCACCCCGGTCAGGACGCCCTGCCCTTCGTTGTCCAAGGTGATCGCCACCTCGTGGTGGTCACCCTTCGGCAGCAGCCGGGCGCGCGCGCGCAGGGCCGGCGTCGGGCGCGCCGCCAGCTCGACGATGCGGGTGCCCGCGGACTGCGTGGGCATCCCCTCCGCCTCGAAGCGGAGCTGGAGCGCGTCCTGCCGCTGGGGCGAGCCGAGGGGAATGGAGACCGTCGCGCTGGCCGTGCGCGCCTCACCGGGGAGGAGCGCGCCGATCGGCAGCACCACGTCGTCCCAGGGCAGGTTCCCCTGCTCGGTGACCAGGCGCAGGCGAGCGCGCTGCAACGGGAGGTCTGAGACCGAGCGCACGCTCGCGGTCAGGTGAACGCGGGCGCCGGGGGCCGGAGGGTCGTCGAAGCTCAGCTCCGCCTGCACGGGCAGGGGCCCGGCCTCGTACAGCTCGCCAACGGGGAGCGCCTGCGCGCCGCCGGCGCTCCAGTCGATCCCGCGCGCGGCGAAGGCGTCCATCAGGCGCCGCTCCTCCTCGATCTGGCGCTCGGCGAGCACCGCGTCCAGCGCCGCCAACATCGCGGCCTGCTCCTCGCTGGCGGCGGCGCGCAGCACGTCTCCAGCCAGCATCCGCAGCGGATCTTCGCGGTGCGGGGGCGCCTCGCCCGTACGCCAGCCCGGCCCCTCGTCCACGAACTGGAGAGCGCGCTCCTCCGCCGCGCCCGGCGCTGGCAGGCTGACGCCCCCCTTACCGAAGGTGGCCGTCCGAACCCAGAGATCGGGCGCCAGCCCCACGTCGGCCACCGGGCGATCGCCCTCCAGCCGGTACTCCGCCACGGTCAGCTTGATGCGGACGGGATCCTCGCCCGCGCGCAGCGTGAAGATCTTCTGGACCGTGCCCTTGCCATAGGTCCGGTCGCCCAGGAGGAGCGCCCGCCCGTGGCTCTGCAGCGCGCCGGCCAGGATCTCCGAGGCGGAGGCGGACTGGTCGTCCACCAGGACGATCAGCGGGACGCGCAGCCGATCGGCGCCGGGCCGGGCGTGGACCTCGTGCAGCAGGCCGTCCACAGGAGCGCCGCCGCGCCCCACGGTGCGCACCAGCAGGCCCTCCTCCAGGAAGAGGTCGGCCGCCCGCGCCGACTGGATCATCGAGCCGCCGGCGTTCCCACGAAGATCGAGCATGATCCCCGACAGCGGCCCCTCGGCCTCCAGCTCTCCCAGGGCCTGGCGCATCAGGCTCTCGGTGCGGTCGCTGAAGTGATCGACGCGGATCCAGCCCAGCGTGCCCTCGCGCTCCCAGGAGACGTTGGGCAGCACCAGCTCGGCGCGGGTCAAGGTCAGCTCGAGCTCGCGCGGGGCGCCCCCTCGCATGCGGCGCACGACCAGCTTGACCTGGGTGCCCTCTGGCCCGCGGATGCGGTCTACCGCGCGGCTCACGGTCATCCCGACGGTGCTGGCCCCGTCGATGCGCAGGATCACGTCGCCGCTCTCCAGGCCGCAGCTCGCCGCGGGGCTGTCTTCGACGACGGCGCGCACGGTCAGCTCGCCGCTCAGCATGGCGATGCGCGCCCCCACCCCCGATGTCGTGCCGCGGATGCGCTCGTCGAAGCGCTCCAGGCGGTCGCCGGCC
>CAZKWG010000378.1:0-7796 GCA_964556105.1 uncultured Enterobacterales bacterium
GGACGTCGTCACCTACCCGGGCGCGCCCACCCTCTGGCTGGGGGACGGGGCCGGCGCCTTCGCCGCGGGCGGCGATCCCTGGCCCGAGGTCAGCTACGCCGGCATGCTGCTGTTCGGCGACGTGGACAACGACGGCGATCAGGACGCGTTCGCCGCCAACTATGTGGGCGCCAACGACGACGGCGACGCAACTACCAAGGCCGAGGGCGACTGTGACGACACCGACGCCACCGCCTACCCGGGCGCGCCCGAGGAGACCGACGGCAAGGACGACGACTGCGATCTCGTCGCCGATGACGGCACCGACGCCACGGACGCCGACCTGGACGGCCTGAGCATCCTGGACGGCGACTGCGACGACACCCACAAGGATGACCTCCCCGGCGGCGTCGAGCTGGAGGACGGCCGCGACAACGACTGCGACGGCGCCATCGACGAGGACTTCCCGAGCCGCATCCTGCTCAACGACGGGACGGGCGCGTTCGTCGTCCTCGCCGACGCCGGGCTGGAGGTCGGCGAGCCCACCACCGCCGCCGGCTTCGGCGACGGCGACCTGGACGGCGACCTGGACCTCTACTTCGGCAACTGGCTGGAGACCTACCCCTACGACGAGGCGGTCCAGGACCGCTACTACGAGGGCGAGGGCGACGGCCGCTTCGTGGACAGCGTGAGCGCGGCCGGCCTGGAGCTGCCCGTCCCCTGGTCGGTTTACGGTGTTAACTGGAACGACTACAACGACGACGGCTGCCCCGACATCTTCGTCGGGAACTACCATCTCTACGACAACCAGCTCTGGCAGAGCCAGTGTGACGGCACCTTCGTCGATGTCGCGCTGGCGGTCGGCGCCGCCCATGACGACATCGAGAGCCCGTATGAGGGCTACCCCGGCGGCCACACCTACGGCGGCGACTTCGGCGACGTCGATAACGACGGGGACGTGGACTACTTCATGGCCAACCTCGCCCACCCGCGCACCCAGCCCTGGAGCGACCCGAGCATGTTCCTGCTCAATTCCGGCGCTCCCGACTATGTCTTCGAGAACGTGCGCGAGGCGATGGGCATCCTCTACGACGAGGGCGACGTCAACGCGCAGTTCGCCGACTTTGACAACGACATGGACCTGGACCTCGCCATCGCCTCGCTCTACACCCGCCACTACGCGCGGCTCTACCGCAACGACGGGGAACTGGGCTTCACCGACATCACCTACGAGGCCGGCCTCGAGGTGGAGGACGCCGTCAGCGTGCTCTGGCTGGACCACGACGAGGACGGCGACGAGGACCTGATCATCGCCGACCGCTCGGGCGCGCCCTACCTGCACCTCTTCGTCAACACCGTGGGCCAGGAGAACGCCTGGGTAGATCTCGTGCTCGAGGGCACCACCACCAACCGCGACGGCGCCGGGGCGCGGATCTGGCTTGAGGCCGGCGGCGTCACCCAGCTCCGCGACATCACCCTGGGCAACGGCCACTGGAACACGCAGAAGCCGCGCCTGGCCCACTTCGGCCTCGGCGAGAGCAGCGCCATCGACAGTGTGAAGGTGCGCTGGGTCGGCGGCGAGACCGAGACCTTCACCGGCGTCGCGCCGGGCGCACGCTACCGCCTGGTCGAGGGCAGCGGCGTCGCCGTCGCCGAGTGAGCAGGCCGGGGCGGGCTCGGCTATACTGCCGCCTGGAGGTGCGATGATGAGGGCTCTGCTGCTGCTCCTGCTGGTCGGCTGCTCAGGGGCTCCCAAGGACGTCGCGCCTGCGGAGACCGCCGCTCCCAAGCACACCGGCACCGCGCACACGGGCACGCCGCACACGGGCACGCCACACACGGCGGAGACTGGTCATGCGGTCATCGTGGGGCCGGCGCAGGGCCACGTCTCGCCCCCCGACGACACGATGTGCTTCGCCTGCCACCTCTGCGGCAACGACGGGGCGAAGACCCTGGAGGTCACCCACTGGGTCTGCGTGGACTGCCACCGCGGCCCCGACGGGTCGGTGCCCGAGGAGGTGCAGAGCGACTGCGGCTGCGGCGCGCTGGACTGCAGCACCGAGCCGCCCACCCTGCCCTGCGGCGACTGTCACGTCGTCGATGGGACCAATGACTACCCCAGCACCCAACACATGAACGATCTCTGCGTCGCCTGTCACGCCGCGGGCGAGGGCGCGCTGCGGCCCAACACGCCCAACCCTCATGGAGGCTGAGATGAAGACCCTGATCATCACGGGCGGCACGGGCGCGCTCGGCCAGGCGGTCGTGAAGCACCTCTCTGCACAGTACCGTTGCGTCGTCCTGGCCCTGGAGACCGGCGTCGACCTCTCGGACGAGGCGAGCGTGAAGACCGCGGTGGACGAGGCCGCCAAAGACGGCCTCTATGGCCTGGTCCACCTCGTCGGCGGCTTTGCCATGGGCTCGGTCGAGGCGAGCGACGCCGCCACCTGGAGCCGCATGCTCTCCATGAACCTGATCACCACCGTAAACTGTACAAAGGCGGTGATCCCCCACCTGCGAGCGGGCGGCGGCGGTCGCATCGTCGCGGTCAGCGCCTACGCCACCCAGACGCGACCCGCGGGCATGGCGGCCTACGTCGTCTCGAAGAGCGCGGTCAACGCCCTCATCCAGACCCTCGCCCATGAGCTGAAGGGCTCGGGCATTACCGCCAACGCCGTCCTGCCCACCACCCTGGACACGCCCCAGAACCGCGCGAGCATGGACCCCGCGCGCATCGTCCCGCTGGAGCGTGTGGCGGAGACGCTCGGGTTTCTGCTGTCGGAGCAGGCCAGCCACGTGAACGGGGCGCTGGTGCCGTTGGGGGCTTGAACGAATTCTCCGACATCGCCTGCGCGACCGCAGACCTGCGGGAGCGGCCGACGCTTCCCGCGTCGGTTGAACGGTGTTGCGGGCCTCGAGCTCCTCCGGTTATTCAACCCCGAGGAGGAGACGACGGTGATCCTGACCCGCTGAGCATGCACGCGACGCCACCCCACGAATGTGTGAGCGTCGTCAGGCTGTCCTCGCGAACCCTCAGGACCCCGAGCTCTCTATGAGATCCGTTCAGTATCACGTCGCGATCACGACCTCCGGCCTCATCGCCGAGCCCGACGGCGGTGTCGGCTGCTTCAACCTCACCCCTCCCGGCGAACACCTGGACGACTATCTCGAGGCCCTGCGCGCCTACGACACCGTCCTGATGGGCCGCGGCACCTATGAGTTCGGCCTGCGGATGGGCGTGACGGACCCCTACCCCTGGGCGCGCTGCCTCGTGTTCTCCCGCACGCTCCGCCCCGTCCCCACGAGCCGCGTCGAGGTCCTCGCCGAGGATCCGGTGTCGGTGGTGCGGGCGCTGCGTGAGGGAGAGGGCTCTCCGATCTACCTCTGCGGCGGGGGTGCACTGGCCTCGACCCTGCTCAACGCAGGGCTGGTCGATGAGCTCATCCTCAAGGTGAACCCGGTGCTCCTGGGCGCTGGGGTCGGCCTCGCGCCGGCGCTCCTCGGCGCCCGGGCGCTCACCTTGAAGGACGTGAAGACCTACCCTACAGGGGTGGTGCGCCTTCGCTACGCAGTCCAGACGTGAGGTGCTCGTCCACCTCCGGCGCGACCCCGGAGACCGTCAGGATCTCCGAGCGATGTCCGGCCTCGTCGGTCACCGCCAGCCCGAGGCCATAAGGTTCCCCGGGGATCAGGATGCTCGCCTCCGGGTCCTCGGAGAGCACGTCGGCCAGCCCAATGCCGATGCTGGTGGTGGTGCAGTCGGGGACGAAGTCCTCCTCGTACCAGGTCTCGAAGTCCTGGGAGGCGTCCGCGGGTCGGTCCGTGTCCAGCGCCGTCTCGCCGGTCGCCCACCAGAGATCGAGGACCCAGAAGGCCAGATCGCCGTCCGGGTCCGTGGCGCTGATGTCCAGGGTCATCCACCAGATGACGCTCGTGAGCCCGTCGGAGCCGCTCCCCGAGGTGGTGCGCTCGAACCCGAAGATCAGACCCGCCGTCGGGGCGGTCTCGCCGCAGGAGGTGGCGGTGTCCTCGGGGGCGGCCGTCTCCTCAGGGGCGGCCGACGCTTCGGGAGCGGCGCTGTCCTCTGCGCCGGTGTCGGCGGGGGCGTCGGTGTCGTCTCCGGTCTCGCGGGGGCTCACCTTGGGGACGGAACAGGCCAGGAACAGAGCGAGAAGTTTCAGCATGGGCACCTCCAGGCGCATCGCCTGCTCTGCAACGTGGCCGGAGCCGCTCCGATCCTCCAGCCAGCGGGCTCACGCAAAGTAGAGTTTGCCGAGGACGCCGCCCTGGCCGGGTAGAGTGTGCCCATGCTGAGCCCTCGCGCGCGCCGACAGACCCTGGAGCTGCTGCTGGACCAGGCCATCCGGCTCTCCTTCCCGCACTACACCTACCCGGAGATGCGCCAGCTCCTGCGCGCACGATTCCACCTGTACTTTGAGCGTTGCCTGGAGCGCGGGGCGCGCCGCGACACCATGGCGAGGCTGGCTGGGCTCACGGCCCAGGGCATGCGCAACCTCGGCGACGTCCGCGCGCCGCTGCCAGTGGGGGCCCGCGGGGAGCGGCTCATCCTGCTCTGGCTGGAGCGCGCCGGGCCCGAGGGCATGGGCTTCGAGGCCCTGGCGGAGCGCTACGAGGCCGAGGTTCCCTCCGGCGCCTCGCTGGAGGAGGCGTTGTGGGCCCTGGTCGGCGAGGGGCGGGTCGCCCGCCTCTCTCGGGGTCGCTTCGCTCTGAGCGCGGGGGCGCCGCCGCCGCCCGAGGCGGGGCTGTCGGCCGGAGCGCGGGAGATCCTGCTCGCCCTGCTCGGCGCGCCCGAGCGCTGCCTCACGCGCGACGAGCTCAGCGAGAGCCTGCGTCGGAGAGCGTCCACGCTGGACCCGGACGCTCTCGAGCGCCTGGTTCGCGCGGGTGAGCTCGAGCGCCGCGGGGCCACCTACGCGCTCACCCGCGCCCCTGACGCCGCGCACCTGGCCTTCGCCCAGCCGCAGGAGGCGATCCTGGAGGCCCTGCTGGGCTTCGGGGTCTGCGCCATCGACGCCGTGCGCCGCGAGGGCGGCGAGGGCCCCGCTCTGGCCAGCGGCTGGTGCGTGGACCTGCCCGCCGCCCCCGACGCGCGCTGGGCCCTGCTCGCCGGGCTCCGCGACCAGATGGCGGCCTGGACCGCCGAGGCCGAGGCCGCCGCTCGCCGCTCCGGCGCCCCGCTCACCACCGTCGAGATCCTCCTGTGCGCCTCCACCCCTCCAGATTCGGAGCGACCATGACGCTGTTCCTGCTCCTCTACAAGCTCATCTTCGGCCTCCCGGACCCCGACACCGATCTGGAGCCCACCGGCCTGCAGCTCAACGGGAACGTCAAGGCGGTCCAAGGGAAGCACGACGGGCGACCGGGCCTGGGTGCCTCTGGCTGAGGAGGGGAGCGGCGCTACGACCTCCCGGAGCTGCCCGGAGGGGTGGGAGGAGAGCGGTCGGGGAGCGCGCGCGGACCCGACGGCGTTGAGATTGAGTAGGATAGACACACAATCCACGGGGACGGATCAGGCGAACCTGACGAACTTTGAAAACCCAGATCCAGCCTTTGGATTCGCGAAGGAGACCGGTGATGGTGAGCTGAGAATCAGCGCATTCCAGCTCATCCCCTTGAAGGCAACACAGGATGAGCCTGCGAAGATACGAATTGTATTCGAGGCAGCGGATGGCGATGACCCTGCCACAGTGACTCAACACGAGGGGTCTGCGGCGACCCGCACACGGCCCGGCCCGACCTCTCCACAGCTACAGGTGCGGATTGCGAGGCTCGACTTGAGGTCGATGCGGACACGGCCCTATTTAACTACCCTGGCGACACCGGTCTTGCGCAGGTTCGGCAGTCCAAGGTCGGCTATCCAATCCAGTCTGACTGGCGTTGGGACTACGAGAGCCACAGCGCATTCCTGGTCATGACTGGCCAGTCGAGGATGGTCGTCTTTGATCCGTCTGGTGGAATCGGCATCGTGTGTCCGGACTACTTCAGTGAACACGACAGTCTGTTCTATGCAATGTGGAATACCGGTAGTTCGTCGTTCGATGTCGAAATTGATGTCAATGGGTGCCCGGTGGCGCTGGTTGATAGAGCACACGGCCCGGTCCCAACTCACATCGCGTCGAGCCGCTACAAGATGTACTACGAAGATACGAGCCCGATACCTGACGTACATGTCAAGTGCCAGAAGCCACTCCGGATGATCTATGCCGACGGCGCGGAGAGCACGCCGACCGATGTGGTCGATTTCGCAGACTGGGACACCGCCAACGTGAAGGACGTGGACTTCTACTGGCCAGATGGGACCCTGCTCGATCCTGACCATGAGAGCGGTCTCGGCGACCACATGGTCCTGAGCCTCCCGGCCATTGGCGACGATCCCGCCATCCAGATCATGTACCTGAACCTCGGGGGCGGTGACGGCCCTGATTGTCCGACCACCACCCCCTCCAACGGCATCGGCGCCGCCGTCCTCCTGAACCCCTGACCCACACAAGGCCCCGCCCCCGACCCCGCCTGTCTCGGCCGGCTGGAGCGGGTGGCGGAGACGCCTGGGTTCCTGCTGTCGGAGTGAGCCCGTCCCGCGAGCGGTGCGCCGGCCAGCCCTCCGGCAGGACCACGCCACCTGGGCTCGCAGCCCGCGCGCCCGCGGGCATGGCGACCCCAAGCGCTGTCTGTCCTCGCTGACCCATGATCGCCGACGCCGGCTGCGAGCTCGCCCTTCGCCTGCCCCCACCGCGGCCCGGCTGAGCGCTGCTCGACGTCATCGCTGAAGCCTCCCCATCGCCGACTGCCGCCTCCCCGTCGCCGGCGCCGAGCCGCTCGCCCGCCCCAGCCCGAACGGCGGCATGTTGGCGTAGATGCTCTCGTGCGCGCCCTCGGGCACCACATAGGTCTCGTGCCAGACGCCGACGTCGCCCGTTCTCCCAGCCTCCTTCATGTAGCGGGCCCAGGCGGGGACGTGGGCCTGCTCCCGGTCGTGGGCGTAGGCCTGAAGATGCTCGTGGGAGCGCCAGTACTGCACCAGCAGCGTGGTGCGCCCCGGCCAGGACTCGAAGCCGAGCAGGCCACGCTCCGGCGCGGCGGCCAGCTCGCGCAGCATGCGGCCCATGGCGAAGGCCACGGGCAGCCAGGCCCAGGGCTTCCACCAGCGGTTGACGCGCATCCCGATCAGCAGGACGACCAGGGCGCCCTCGTGGGTGTCGGCGCGGCGCTCGAAGAGGACGGACATGGGAGACTCCTTGTTTACAGTGTTAACTTCACGAGAAAAAAAGGGAGGGCGTGCTCAGGGGCGCAGGCCCAGCAGGACGGTCTGGACGGAGGCGCGGTAGAAGGCGCCGAAGGCGGCCTCGTCGCCCAGGCTGCGCAGGTTGCCGCCGATCCACAGCGAGGCCAGGCCATGGCAGTGGGCCCAGACGGTGATGGCGTGGCCGGCGGGGTCTCCGGCGCGGATCAGGCCGTGCTCCTGGCACTCCCGCACGCGATCGACCAGGAAGAGGAAGGTGGGGCTGAAGCGGCGCGCGGCCTCGTCGGCGAGGCGCTCGAAGCAGCCCGCCTCGCTCATGAAGATCACCCGGTAGTAGGCGGTGTGCTCGAGGGCGAAGGCCAGATAGCCCTCGCCCGTCGCGTGCATGCGGGCGAGCGGGTCCGGGGCGTCCAGGCCGCGGTAGAGGTGGCTGGCGAAGCGACGAAAGCCCTCTTCTGCCACCGCGAAGACCAGGGCCTCGCGGTCCTCGTAGTGCCGGTAGATAGCGGTGGCCGAGAGGCCCGCCGCCGCCGCCACCCTGCGCATGGTGAGGCCG
>CAZKWG010000379.1:0-1983 GCA_964556105.1 uncultured Enterobacterales bacterium
CTCCACGCAGGGTGGTGCTGTAGCGGGCCTCGTACACAACCTTCTTGTGGGGCAGGACGTACCGCAACGGGGCGTACACGCTCAGGTTCAGGCGCCGGATCTCCTGGTTCACCTCGCGAATGGAGCGGAACTGGCCCGCCTGATCCACTTCGGCCTTCACGTTGATCGGCCGGTTTCGTTCGGGAAATCGCCCTGTCTCGCCCGTCCCGTAGTAGCGCTCGATGTGTCGCCGGGACCGCGCGATGGTCAACAGGTCGAGCAGCTTGAAGTAGTCGAAGCCGAGCAGCTCCAGCAGAGTAGCGGTACTGCGCTGCTCCTCGGGCTGCTTCAACCAGAGGTTGAACTGTCCCTGAGCGAGGCGGGTCGTGGCCTCGATACTGGCGATGCCGTGCGCCGCCATGGCCGCGTCCTGGCCTTCGGTGATGAACGCGATCTGGTTCTTCAAGTCGGCCAGGCGGTTGTTGACCGGGGTAGCCGACAGCATGAGCACGCGGGTCTTGACGCCCTCTTGGATGATCCGCCGCATAAGCAGGTCGTAGCGGCTCTCCCGCCCACGCCGGGCTGGCTTGTTCCGGAAGTTGTGGGACTCGTCAATGACAACCAGGTCGTAGTTGCCCCAGTTGATGTGGGCGAGGTCGATGTCTCCCGACCGCCCACCTTCGCGTCCCAGGTCGGTGTGGTTGAGCACGTCGTAGTTGAGGCGGTCGCCGGCCAGGAGGTTTCGCCGGTCGTTGGCCCGATACTGGGTCCAGTTGTCC
Organism: uncultured Enterobacterales bacterium; assembly: GCA_964556105.1. Taxonomy (GTDB): domain Bacteria; phylum Myxococcota_A; class UBA796; order UBA796; family CAZKWG01; genus CAZKWG01. The sequence goes on from CAZKWG010000379.1 coordinate 759, forward strand.
CTGAGACGCTTCGGGCACAGGACCAGCACCCGGTCATTGCGCAGCTCGTAATATTTGATCACCGCCAGGGCCTCGAAGGTCTTTCCCAGGCCGACACTGTCCGCCAGGATGCAGCCGCCGAAGCGCTCCAGCTTGTCGATCGCGCCGAGCACGCCGTCCCGCTGAAACCGGTAGAGCTTCTTCCAGACGGTCGAGCTCTGTAGGCCGGTGCCGCCGCGCAGGACGCGCTCCTCGTCGATCCCTCCCTCTTCGCCAAAGATGGCGTCGAGCACCCTGGCATACACGAGGGCAGGTGGAGGAGGTGCCGCGGCCTCGTCCAGGGCGGCCATGAGCTGGCGCGTCACCTCGGAGCTGGCGCGCAGCCGGGCCCACGCGCCTTCAAAGAGCTGGACGAGTTGGCGAAGCTCGTCCTCGCCTGCCGCCGCGTGGACCAGCGCGAAGCCATCCTGCGGGAGCAGCCCGAGCCCAGGAGTGGTCAGCGCGATGGCGCCGGAAATGCCCGTCGTGGGTCCGGCGTCGTTGCCGATGAGCAGCAGCCCCTGCTGCATCGGCCCGGACATGAAGCGGAGATCAACCTTCTCTCGGAGCCAGTTCGCGAGTTCGCGGGCCAGATAAGGAACTTGAAGCCGGTTTCGCGCAGGCCGGTCTCCCTCGCCACCGTAGATCCCGAGGGCATGAAGATCGGCGGAGGGGAGCAGGAGGCGCGCTCGCAGGGACCGGCCGAGGTGGCGGCGCAGTTCGGCGAACCCGAACAGGCTGAGCCCCGGGGAGACGGAGTCCAGGCGCGCGCGGCTGGGGGCGTGGTTGCCCAGCGCGTCGATCACACGGTCCGTTCCTGTGTTTCTGACCAGTCTCACTCGATTGTCGTCCTTGGGGAGGGGTAGCGCCCCGTAGGATACCCTCTCGTATCGGTCGGCAGCAGGGGTGACAATCGCCCTGCAGCTCACACGGCCTTAAGGACCTCCGCCGAGTGAACGATCTCGTCCACATTCATCTCCTTCCGGCCACCATCTGGACCCACCTTCTGGACCCCGCGATCCCGCCTCCACCGCCCCCGCCCCGGAGGCGACTTCTGGACACCCGTCGTCCTCACCCGCCGCCCGCGATCAGCTCGACCAGCACGACGCGGTAGGCCGGCGCGTAGCTCTCCTGGTAGACCTCCGAGTGATGCACCGCCGGCAGGCCCTGCGCCACCAGCGGCGCCGTGAACGTCTCCCAGGCGGCC
>CAZKWG010000379.1:2083-7786 GCA_964556105.1 uncultured Enterobacterales bacterium
CCCGATCAGGGCCTCGCGGCGGCTCCACGACACCAGCACCTCCGCGGAGCCCCTATCCCGCTACGCCTCGCCTACGCCTCCGGGGCGCGCGACCAGGCGCGCTTGCGGCCGGTGGCCGGAGCCAGGACCACCACGCCGTCCTCGACCAGCACCTCGAGGAGCCGGGGCGCCTGCTTGCCGCGCAGCAGAGTGACGTCGCGCAGGTCGCGCTCGTGCAGCACGCCCTCCACGTCGAGGCGCTCCATCACGCGCCGCAGGGCGATGGTGAGCATGCTGAGCGCGTGCTCCTTCATGACGAGGTTGCTCGCGGCCAGGATCTCCTTGCCGAACACGCGCGCGGCGAGCGCGTCGTTGACCATCTCGACGCGGACGGGCTCGGGGCTGGGCGGGGGCTCCAGCTCGCGCAGGAGCGAGCGGCCAGGGGGCTCCTCCTCCTGGCCCTCGTCGGGCCAGAGATCGTCAAAGGCGGTGGCGACGCCGAGCTGGGCCTGCTCCAGGTGGTCGAGGCCGACGCGCTGACCGCCGGCCTCGATGGCGGCGCGCACCAACACGGTCTCCAGCTCGGGGAGGTTGCCGGGCCAGGGGCGCGCGAGCAGCTCGTCCACCGCGTCGGGGGAGAGCTGGACCGGGGGGCGCCCGCTCAGGGTGGCGTGTCGGTGGAGGGTGTGCTCGGCGATCTCGGCGACGTCGCGCCCACGCAGGCGCAGAGGAGGGAGGCTGAGCGTGGCGACCAGCAGGCGCGAGAGCAGCCCCTCGCGGAGCTCGCCCTGCCCGGCCTCGAGGTAGAGGTCCACCGAGGTCGTGGCGATGACCCGCACGTCCGCGCCCGGCGCGCCCCTTGCCTGCTGTTCGAGCAGGTCCTCCAGGATGGCCTGGGCGAACCAGGGCAGGGCGATGATCTCCTCGATGAGCAGGCTGCCGCCCTGGGCGCGCGCGATGGCCTCATGCAGGATCTTGTGGACCAGCGAGCGGGTGTAGATGCCGGGGTTGGGATCGCCGCTCTCCTCGGGATCGGCCAGCTCGGGGGCGAAGATCCGGTGGAAGCTGCCCGTCCGCCCGCTGCGACTGTGGATGAGCGCGGCGAGCGCGGTGGTCTCCAGGCCCTTCTCGGCGACGATGAGCACAGGGACCCGCTCACGCGCCAGCCCGACGGCGCGGTCGAGGGCCTGGCGCAGAACGGGCGAGCTGCCGACGATCGGCAACAGGGGGAGGCTGACGGACGGTTCAGACATGGGCGTCCTCGGGTTGGGTGTCAGGGAGCGGCCAGCACCCCGCCTCGGTGAGCCGGCGCCGCAGGGTGGTGCGCGAGATCTTGAGGATGCGCGCGGTGTCCTTGAGATCGCGGCCCTCACCCAGCAGGGCGAGCGCCGGGCGCAGGTCCAGCTCCACCTTGGGACGCCCGCAGTGTTTGCCGGCGGCCTGGGCGCGACGCACGCCCGCGCGGACGCGCTCCTGGATGAGCGAGCGCTCGAACTCGGCGAAGCAGGCAAGCAATTGCAGGAGCAGCCGCCCCGTCGGGCTGGTGGTGTCGATTCCAGGATCATGCAGAGACGCGAAGCCGACGCCCGCGCTGTTCAGCGTCGCCAGGACCGTGAGGACGTGCTGGAGGCTGCGGCCGAGCCGGTCGAGCTTCCACACCAACAGGATGTCCAGACGGCCCGCCTGCACGTCGGCCATCAGCCGGTTCAGCGCCGGGCGGCTCTCCTTGCTGCCGCTCACGCCCTCGTCGACGTACTCCGCCGCGATCCCGTAGCCGCGCTGCTGTGCGACCTGGCGCAGCTCGTCCAACTGGAGCCCCACGTCCTGCCCGTGCCTCAGCGTGCTCACCCTGGCGTAGAGCGCGGCGCGGGGCGCGCGGGCATTGCGCGACGGCGTGGGCTCGGAGCAACGCGGGGAATCGGGCACGATGGGGACTCCATAGGGCACGACGGGGGGCCATAAGCCCGCCCGAACCAGGATCACTCGCCCGCCCGAGCGGCGCAACTCGACCGACCAGAACCTGTCCGCATCGGGGGAAAGGCGGGCTCCAAGCGGCCCCGCCTCAGCAGCCGCGCAGCAGCTCGGCGAGGGGCGCGCCGCCCGCGCGGATGTAGGCGTCGAGCTTGCGCGCAAAGTCCACCCACTGCGCCTTCTGGAGCCGCGAGTAGGAGTCGGCGAAGCGGTCGTCCATGCGGATCGGCTGGAGCTTGGGGTGGAAGACCAGGCGCTCGAAGCTGGCCTCACAGCGGGCGGCGTCCTTGAGATCCGGCGGCACGTCCACACGAAAGCCGGCTTGGGCCAGCACCTCCTCGATGGCCATGCCGTAGAAGAGCGCCAGCCCCTCCATCATGTCCTGAGAGGGCGGGCCCTGCCGTCCGCCGGACTCCAGGCGCTGGAGCCTGGCGAAAGACAACCCGGTCTGGGCCGACAGCAGCCGGAGGGAGAGGCCGCGCTTCTCGCGCAGCTCGCGGAGCCAGCGCCCGAAGTCCGGCTGCGCGCGCCAGATGTAGGCGGTCGGCGGCGCCGCGTTCCCGGCGGGCGGGGTGCGCTTCGACGAGGGCGAGTCCTCCATGGTGGGCTCCAGGGGGCAGGGGTGGGACGGGTCAACGCTGCTCCCCAGGATGACGCTGACGGGGGCGGTGGGCAAATGAGTGGGGCCAGAAAATGTCCGCTTCCAAAGAAGGTTGGATCGAATTCCACTCTTCGCGAGGGGCCGTGAGCGGCGCCAGATCCAGGCTGCGCTGTCGCGCGGCGTCTCCCGCGCAGACGCGCCGCGCAGGCCTCGACCGCGGGGTTGATCAGTCCCCTGCGCCGGGTCCTGTCTCGTAGAGCTTCGGGTGCTTCCAGCACAGCACCTGATCATCGTCCCGCAGCGCGCAGGTGTACGCGTCCTCACTGGCGACGTCCACGAAACGCCCAGCGGGAGCCTCACCAACGTTGCCCCAGCACAGGAGCGCACCCGCAGCCGTGAGTCCACAGGCGCTCTCCAGGCCAGACAACGCGCTTGGATCGCCAGGGTTCAGCGAGAGCGTGACCAGCTCAGCGGTTGCTGGCGCGCTGGGGAGCGCGCGGCTGCAGGTCACCGGCCCAGACTTGGGCGCCAGACAGAGGCCGTTGACGTTGTACGCCAGCGCCTGGAACGGGCCCACCGGGTCGGAGACGGGCTTCAGCGCCTCGCCGCTGCTGGTCTCCCAGCAGCTCAAGCTGCCGTTGGTGCGAAGCCCACACACGCCGCCGTCGAGGGTGTCAGCGAGCGCCAGGAAGGGACCCGCTGGCGCGGCGGCCGTCGTCCACTCCTCAGACCAGCAGGTGGCCATACCCTCGGCGTCGAGCCCACAGAGGGTCCGAGCGGCCGCTCCTCGGCTGAGTCCCCGGAAGGAGCCCGTGACGGTCGGAAACACAGAGGCGCTCTGAAACTCGAGGACGCGCACCTGTCCATCGCCGTGGAGGGTCACCACGCGCTCCGCGCCGAGGCGCAGCGCGCGGACATCCCGGAGTCCGGCAGCCTCAACCGCCTGCTTTGCTCGTCTCTCCCAGGGGTCCTTGGAGGCGGAGAGTTCGCTCTCGACGATTCCACAACGGACCTCATCAGATCGGGTCGCCGCGCACCAGAGCCCACCGATGACCGCCAGGCGCGGGCCGGGACGGAACTCGACGGTCACCGCGGCGCGCTCCGGGGCGGGAGCGGCAGGTGGAGGGGGCGTGTTCGCGACCGGCGCCGAGCTCTCAGTCGTCGCGCAGGCCAGGAGGATGAGCGAGATCATTCGGTCGCTCCAGGGCGATGGTAGAGCGTCACACTCTTGAACATCGCCGAGATCTGGCTGTCGGGCAAGGTCCGGCTCATCCCGCGCAGCTCGGCCGCGCTGAGCTGCTGGCCCTGCTGCCAGGTCCAGTCGTCGTCCACCTCTCCAGGCGTGTCCTGGTCCACCGCGTTGGTCGCGCCGCCGACGCTGGACTTGTAGGCGCTGGTTCCAGCCGTCGTGGTGTCGTGGTTGTAGTCCGCGCCGATCCTCCCATAGGGGTCGTCGATGACCACGCCGCCTGCGTTGATGGCTTGCACGCTGACCAGATGGCTGTCGCTTTGATCCGCCTTGTGAAAAACGCTCATCTGGGCGGCGCCGCCGGCCTCCAGGCAGGTCTTGATCTTCGGCTTCGCGTCGGCCCAGCTCCCCGAGATCTGCTCGCAGCCCGTCCGCGTGCCGGCCGCCGCGGTCGCTGGATCGATCAGCGCGAGCAGCTCGTCTGCGACACCCGCAACCGAGATAGATCGGCGCACCGCGCCCAGGTCCGCGCCTGCGGCGATGTCGGCGAACCCGCCGTTGTCGTTGTGGAGCTGCATGAGCAGGTCCAGCATCTCCTCCATCTGTGCGTCGTCCATGAACTGCCCGGCGACCGTCTTGCGCGCCTCTTCGTTCCCTGCCCCTGTGAGGTCGGCGTCCTTGCCGGAGCGCATCTGCCGGTAGTTTGAGCCCTTCTCGACCTCGTCCTCAGCCTCCTCGAAGTAGGCGGCGATGCGGCCCTGCACCCACTCGTCCGACGGTCCCTGGGCGCGCAGCGCCTCCATCTGCTCGGCGGGCATCTCCACGCCGTTCGCCTCCTTCCAGGCAGCCTTCTGCTCGATGACCCAGGCTTCGGTCAGCGCGCGCTCGGTCGCCGCCTTCACGTCGTCGCGGGTGTAGCCCAGGCGCTCCAGCGCCATCGCGCCGCTGGTCACGTTGCAGGTGACGAACGAGGCGACCACGTTGTCGTTCTGGTTGCGGTACTGCGGCACACCCAGGCGCGCGTTCCAATCTACGCCCGACGTGCGGCTGGTCTCGGCGGCGGCGTCCTCGTCGGCCGTTGCGCCCTCGATGTCCACCTCGACCTGGGTGATCAGGGCGCGCATCGGGCCGATCAGCTCCGGCGGGGCGGTGCCGGCGACGTGGGTAGCGCCCTTGCTGCTGGGTGCCACGTCGAGCTGGGCGATGTCCACCATCTGGCCCTGCTCGAGCTGCGCGTAGACGCGCCCGGCCTGGTCGAGCAGCCCCTCGATCCGTCGCGCCTTCTCCTCGCCGCTGAGATCAGCCAGCTCGGCCGTGCGCGCGTCGAGCCACGTCTGGTAGCTGGTGATCAGCTCCTCGCGGGTCTGCTCCTTGGTGGGGAGCGGCGTGGCGTCGAGCGCTGGCTCCTCCGTCGTCGGAGAGGTCTCGGTCGCCGGCGTCACCCCGTCGATCCCGCCAGGAGCCAGCCCGAGCGTCGTCGCGAGCCCGGAGGCGACGGCCCCACCGAGCACGCTCCCCGCGACCTGGCCTGGAAGGCCGAGCACGGCGCCGCCGATCATGCCCCCAGCCCAGCTCCCGGCAGTGGAGAGGCCGTCCGCCAACAGGGCCTGCCCGAAGCCCGGAGCGTCCGACCCGAGCTCCGCCTCGCCCCCCTGCTGGGCGAGGGTCGCGTCTTCGCCTTCTGCGAGGCTGGCTGCGGCGAGCATCGCCAGCGAGAACGCGTTCCCGGTCAGGCCCTGCGCGAGCATCAAGGTCTCTGGCGAGGCGCCGTCCAGCAGGGCGAGCAGGTCGGCCGGGTCCAGGTCGGCGGTCGCGGTCGAGGTGGAGGTCGGTCCCGAGCTGGACTGTACAAGCTGGTGGTCAAAGGTCTGAGACATGACGGCCCCGGGTGGCAAGGTCCGAGGACAGCGTACCCGATCATCGGCTGTCACCACAAGACGCTGTCTGATGTCGGTCTGATCGC
>CAZKWG010000380.1:0-7764 GCA_964556105.1 uncultured Enterobacterales bacterium
CAGTACCTCGGCTTCATGCTGATGCTGGAGACGGGGATGATCGGCGCCTTCGTCGCGCTGGACACCTTCCTCTTCTACGTGTTCTGGGAGCTGATGCTCATCCCGATGTACTTCATCATCGGGGTCTGGGGCGGTAAAGATCGCATCTACGCGACGGTGAAGTTCTTCATCTACACCTTCGCCGGCTCGCTGCTGATGCTGGTGGCCATCCTCGGCCTGTACACGCAGCACCATGAGCAGTTTGGGACCTGGTCCTCGAACCTGATCGACCTGTACCGGCTCGAGCTGCCCTGGAACCTCCAGGTGCTGATGTTCGCCGCCTTCGCCCTGGCGTTCGCGGTGAAGGTCCCGATGTTCCCCTTCCACACCTGGCTGCCGGACGCCCACGTCCAGGCGCCCACGGGCGGCTCGGTCATCCTGGCCGGCGTGCTGCTGAAGCTGGGCACCTTCGGGTTCCTCCGCTACGCGATGCCGCTCTTCCCGGAGGCGACCCTGCACTACGGGCCGGCGCTGGTGGTGCTGGCGGTGATCGGCATCGTCTACGGCGCGCTGGTGGCGATGGTGCAGGACGACATCAAGAAGCTGGTGGCCTACTCCTCGGTCAGCCACATGGGCGTGGTGATGCTCGGGCTCTTCGCGCTGAACGCCGAGGGCATGAGCGGCGCGGTCTACCAGATGCTGAACCACGGCCTGTCCACGGGCGCGCTCTTCCTCCTGGTGGGCGTGCTCTACGAGCGGCGTCACACGCGGCTGATCGCCGAGTACGGCGGTCTGGCCAAGGTCGTCCCCGTGTTCTCCGTGGTCTTCATGGTCGTGACCTTCTCCAGCATCGGCCTGCCCGGGCTGAACGGCTTCATCGGCGAGCTGCTCTGCCTGATGGGCGCCTTCGACCGGCACCCGGTCGCCACGACCTTCGCCACGACGGGCGTGATCTTCGGCGCCGTCTACATGCTCTGGGCCTACCAGCGCATGGTCTTCGGGCCGCTCAAGAACACGGCGAACAAGGATCTCGAGGATCTCAACTGGCAGGAGAAGCTCTATCTGGCGCCGATCCTGGTGCTGATCGTCGGGATGGGCGTGTACCCGGGACCGATCCTGGAGAAGATGGGCACCTCGGTCGAACGGATCATCGAGGCGGTCGATCCGGCCTCGGTCGCCAAGGCGGGAGAGTAGACGATGGAATTCTCCGTTGGCGAGCTCCGGTACATCTACCCGAGCCTCACGACCTTCGCCTTTGGGCTGCTGATCCTCATGGTCGAGGTGGTGAGCGGTCGCCGCTCGCACACGGTCTCGACCGCCGTGACCGCCTTCGGCTTGCTGCTGGCGGTCGTGTTCAACGGCGTCATCGGCGCGGACATCGCGGACGAGTCCCGGCTGGCCTTCTCCGGGATGGTCGCCGTGGACAGCTTCGGCGTGGTGATCAACTACATCCTCTGCCTGGGCGGCCTGGGCGCGCTCTTCCTCGGGCACGACTACCTGAAGCGCATCGGGGTGCAGATCCCCGAGTACAACGCCCTGCTGCTGATGGCCGTCTCCGGCATGTCCTTGCTGGCGGTCGCCAACGACCTGATCCTGCTCTTCGTCGCCCTCGAGCTGATGAGCATCGCGCTCTACGTGCTCTGCGCCATCAACCGCGGTGAGCTGCGCTCCGTCGAGGCGGCGGCCAAGTACTTCATCCTGGGCGCCTTCGCCGCGGCGCTGCTGCTCTACGGCATCGCCTTCGTCTACGGCGCGGTCGGCACGACCCGCCTGGACTTCATCGGCGAGTGGGTGCGCGTCCACGGCTCGATCACCGGCTCGCCCCTGATGGCGGTCGGGCTCGCGCTGCTGCTGGTGGGCTTCGGCTTCAAGGTCGCCGCCGCCCCCTTCCACATGTGGAGCCCGGACGTCTACCAGGGCGCGCCGACGCCGGTGACGACGTTCATGGCCACCGGGGTCAAGGCGGCCTCCTTCGCGGCCTTCGCCCGGGTGATGTTCGTCGCCTTCCTGTCCAGCAAGGTGGACTGGACCTGGGCGATCTGGGGCATGGCGGCCATCACCATCCTCTGGGGGAACCTGGGCGCGCTGGTGCAGACGGATCTGAAGCGGCTGCTGGCCTACAGCTCGATCGGGCACGCCGGCTACCTGCTCATGGCCTTCGTCGGCGCGCCGGCGACGGGTCTCGCGGACAACCCCCGCGTCGGTGGGCTGCTCTTCTACCTGCTGACCTACACGATCATGACCGTCGGCGCCTTCGCGGTGGTCAGCCTGCTGACCCGGAACGGCGCGGACGACACGGACATCTCGCGCCTGGACGGCCTGGCCGCCAGGCACCCCTGGATGGCGGCGGGGTTGACGGTCTGCCTGCTCTCGCTGGCGGGCGTGCCCCCGACCATGGGCTTCGTCGCGAAGTTCTACCTCTTCGCCGCGGCGGTGGAGGGTGGGTACGCCGGGCTGGCGGTGGTGGGCGCGATCGGCGGCGCGGCGGGCGTTTACTACTACCTGCGCCCCATCGTCCACATGTACATGCGGCCGGCGGGCGACGGGGTGCGCCCCTCGCTGAACACCCCAGCGCTGGGCGCGCTGGCGGTGGCGACGGCGGCGGTGCTGGTCTTCGGCGTCTACCCTGGTCCGCTGGTGGACTGGTGCCGCGAGGCCCTGCTCTCGCTGGCGGGCGTCCACGTCTGAGCCTGATCGGGCGGCGCGAAGCGCTCAGCTCCCGCCCAGCACCAGGCTCAGGTCCGCCGCGCCCGAGCTGACGGGCCCGATGACGGCGCTCTCCACGTCGGTCTCGGACTTCGTCGTGGGGTTGCCGTCGCTGTCGATGCGCGCCTGCAGCCAGATCTGGTCCGGCCAGGCGCCGCCCAGCATCATGTCCTTGTCGCTGATCGAGAAGCGGTAGGGGAAGGCCTCGAGCGGGACACGCAGCGCCGCGACGGGCGGGCCGCCGCCCTCAGCCGAGCGCCGGGCGATGATGAAGAGCAGCCCCTGCGTAGGCGGCGCCACGCCCTCGGCCAGCGAGACGGAGCCGGTGGCCCGCACCTGGGGCGGCGGCGCCTTCGCCTCGGAGAGCAGCGCGGCGGCCATCTGCCGATCCTCGGAGCTGGGCGCGCTCGACGCGACGGCCTGCTCCAGGAGCGCGATGGCCCCCTCCTGGTCACCGCGCTGGAAGCGCACCAGGCCGAGGAAGGTGAGCGCGCGCGGCAGGGTCGGGTTGCTCTCCAGCGCCTCGAGCAGCGTGGCCTCGGCGCGCTCGTTCATCCCGATCTGGATCTGCAGCACGGCGAGGTGCGTCAGCACGAACGCGTCCTTGGGCGCGATGGCGCGGGCCTTGTCGAGGAGGGCCATCGCGCCGTTGAGGTCGCGGGTGCGGATCGCGCTCCAGGTGAGCACGTTCAGCGCGTCGAGGTTGTTCGGATCCTTCTCCAGCGTCGCCTTCGCCTCGGTGATGGCCGGGTCTTCCCCGCCCATCGACGCGTTGCCGCCGGTCATGGTCTGCCCCTCCTTGCGCGTGGAGGTGTTCGTGGTCAGCGCGTAGGAGAGCGCGACGAAAAAGCCCGCCCCGAGGAGAGCCCAGGCGACGCGCCGTCCGCCGCTGGGAGCCGCCTTCCCCACCGGGCTCGGCTCGACCACGGCGGGCTCGCCCTGCTCCATCGCCTTCAGCGTGCTCGCCGCCTCATCCAGCAGGGCCTCCCGCTTCTTCTGCCAGGCTACATCACCTAGTTTATCGCGATCGGCGTCGACCTCGTGCAGCGCCTCGAGGAGCACCTCTTTGCGCGCGGCGAGCACCTCTCCGCTCGCGGCGCGCGCGCGACGCCCCTGGACCACGGAGACGATGGCGAGGGCGGCGCCGAGCACCACACCCGCCCCGAGGACGATCAGCGGAGGACCCCAGACTTCCCAGTTCACGAGCTGCGCTCCTCCTTGCTGGCCGGGCCGATGTCTCCGAGCTCGGCGAGCACGGCGGCGCGGTAGGGGTCTGTCTCTGTGTGCATCGGCGCGGGGGCCGGCGCCGCGGCGGGCTGCGCACCCTTCCGCGCGCGGAGGGCGAGCAGCAGCAGTCCGCCGCCCACCGCCACCGCGGGCGCGAGCCAGAGCACCCAGGAGAAGCCCTCCTTCGGGGGCTCCAGCAGGACCCAGGTGCCGTAGCGGCCCACGAAGTAGTCCACGATCTGCTGGTCGCCGTAGCCCAGCCCGACCAGCTCGCGGATGCGCTCGCGCATGGCCCGCGCCGCCTCGGATGGCGAGGCCCCCACGCTCAGGCCCTGGCAGACGGGACAGCGCAGCTCCGATGACAAGGCGTCCGTGCGCTCGCGCACCTCGTCGGGGCCCGGGGGAGGGCCCAGCGGAGGCTCGGAGAGCGGCTTCCCAGCGTCCTCGTCCTGCAGGGGAGCGGCGACCGCCGCGCTCGCGGGCTCCTCGGCGTGAACACCCGAGGAGAGGCTCAGGATCAACAGCAGCAGCAGCGCCTTCACAACATTTCCTCGAGCGTGCTCACCATCACGTCCGGCGAGACCGGACCGGAGACCTTGCGGACGATCTGACCGGATCGGTCGATGAAGAAGGTCTCGGGGACGCCGCCCACGCCATAGTCGATGGCGGTGCGCTGCGCCGGGTCGAGCAGCGTGGGAAAGGCTTTGCCGTGCTTCTTCAGGTAGGCGTTGGCGTCGGCCGCCTCGTCCCCGTAGAGCACGCCGAGAAAGACGACGCCGCGGCCCTGGTAGCGCCGCGCCGCCTCGAGCAGGACCGGGTGCTCCTGCAGGCAGGGCACGCACCAGGTGGCCCAGAAGTTCAGCACGACCGGGCTGCCCCGCACGCTCTCCAAGGAGACCGGGTCGCCTTCCAGCGTCTGCAGCGCGAAGCCGGGGGCCTCCTTGCCCTCCAGCACGTTCGGCAGCGCGCGCGGGTCGTGGCCGAAGCCCTCGGCCAGCAGCCAGACCATCGGGACCACGACGAGCGCGCCCACCCCGAGGATCTTCCAGTTCATGCGGACCCCTCCCCTGGCGTCAACCTGGGCTCGGCCGCGCGCGCGGCGACGACCGCCGCGGCCCGCCGGTCCGGCCAGACCGCCACCAGGGTGCCCAGCACCATGACGAAGCCGCCCACCCAGATCCACCAGACCAGCGGCTCGACGATGATGTCCAGGGACGCGGTCCTGGCCTCCAGATTGACCTGGATGAGGCTCAGGTAGAGGTCCTCGTCCAGACCCGAGCGCACGTCGGGCGTGCCGATGGGCTGACCCATGCGCTTGTAGTGGTTCATCGCCGGGGCCAGCTCACCGAGAGAGCGCCCGCCGCGCTCCACCGCGAAGCGGGCCAGCTCGGCCGAGCGATGCTCCTCCTCGACCTTCTCCGCGCCGAGATAGGTCAGCGTGTAGCCCTGAAACTCGACGCGCTCGCCCTCGCGGACCGTGACGTGGGTCTGCTGCTTGTTGCTGCCCGAGGCGGCGACCGCCACGGCGACGGCCAGCACGCCGAAGTGCACGATGTACCCACCGAAGCGTCGCCGCGCGCGCACGGTCATCTGGTAGATGGCGACCGGCAGCGACTCCCCGGTCTTGGCCATCCGCACCTTGGCGGGCGCCCAGAACTCGTGGATGTGCACCATCCCCGCGAAGGCCGAGAGCCCAAAGGTCAGCAGCGCCCAGGGCGAGCGGTAGCCCAGCGCGGCCATCCCACCGACGGCGATCAGGCCGACCACGCCGGGGATCAGCATCCGCTCCCGCAGCGCGCCGGGCCGAGGCGCGCCCCAGGGGAGGGCCGGGCCCACGCCCATGAGGAAGACGATGGCGGCGGCGATCGGCACGCTCAGGCGGTTGAAGTAGGGCTCGCCCACCGAGAGCTGCGTGCCGGTGACCACCTCGTTGACCAGCGGGAAGAGGGTGCCCAGCAACACCGTGAACGTGAACGCCACGAAGAGCAGGTTGTTCACCAGGAAGGCCATCTCCTTCGAGACCGGACCCTCCATCGCCTCGTCCGGCGGCGAGAGCCGGTCCACGCGCGCCGCCAGCAGCACCACGCTGAAGACCATCGCCACGGCCAGGAAGCCGAGCAGGATGGGCCCGATGTCCGACTCCGAGAACGCGTGCACGGAGTTGAACACGCCCGAGCGGGTCATGAAGGTGCCGAGGATGGTGAGCAGGAAGGTGGCCAGCACCAGCGCCAGCGTCCACGCCTTCAGGTGGTCCTTGCGCTCCATCACCATCGCCGAGTGCAGGTAGGCCGTCGCCGTGAGCCAGGGCAGGAAGCTGGCGTTCTCCACCGGGTCCCAGGCCCAGTAGCCTCCCCAGCCCAGCACCTCGTAGCTCCACCAGCCGCCCAGCATGATGCCCAGCGTCAGGCTCGCCCAGGGGATCAGCGTCCAACGCCGCAACGCGCGCATCCAGGCCGCGTCCAGCTTGCCCGACAGCAGGGCCGCGCAGGCCATGGCGAAGGGCACCGACATGCCGACATAGCCGCCGTAGAGGGCCGGCGGGTGGATGACCATCAGGATGTGGTTCTGCAGCAGCGGGTTCGGCCCCGGGCCGTCCGGAGGCACCGGCGAGACGGGCGTGAACGGGTGCGCCACGCTGGCCACGAGGAAGCTGAAGAAGACGCCCACCCCCAGCAGGACGGTCAGCGCCCAGGGCGTCTGATCCGGGAACCGATCGCGCGTCTTGTAGGCGAAGAGCGCCGTGAACGCCGCGAGGATGAAGGCCCAGAGGAGGATGGAGCCCTCCAGGCTGGACCAGAGCGAGACCACCGAGACCCAGGCCGGGCTGGCGCGGCTGCCCACCTGCGCCACATAGGACACGGAGAAGTCGTGGGTGAGGAGCGCGTACTCCATCAGGACCACCGCCAGCGCGGTGGCGCCCCCGAAGACATAGGCCAGGAGTCGGGTCCAGCGCAGCGCCTCCTCGCTCCTCCGCAGCCCGGCCGCGACGCCCGTGATCACGCCCATGGTGCAGGCGGCGAGCGCGATGAGCAGGGCCACACGCCCGAGCATGGAGATCACAGGTCCTCCACGGTCTGGTAGAGATCGTGCGGAGCTTTGCCCTCTTCCGGGGCGCGGTACTCGTTACTGTGCTTGACCATGAGGCGATCCGCCTCGAACACGCCGCGCTTCGTCATGGTGCCCTCGACCACCACGCCGATGCCCTCGCGGAACATCTGCGGCGGCGCCCCGCGGGCCTCGACCCGGACGTCCTGCTTGCCGTCCGTGACCTCGAAGTGGATCTGCCCCTGCTCCTGCATCCAGTTCACCGTGCCGGGCTTGACCAGCCCGCCCAGGCGGATGCTGGCGCCGATGCCGTCGTCTCCCGCGGCGTGAAGCTGGCTGATGCCAAGCGCGAAGCCGAACTCGCGCCGAAACCCTAGTTTCGGGCGCAGGCTGCGCTTTCCCAAGGTAATCGGGTCTATGACTTAGTTTATCGCTGCAGGCATCCAGTTCTGCGGATATAGACCCTTTCATGGATGAATTTCCCGAATCGCCCGCGCCGGCGGCAGGCAGCAATCTGCCGGAGATGACCGTCTCCGAACTGGCCGGCGCGCTGAAGCGGACGGTCGAGGAAAATTTCTCTTTTGTGCGCGTGCGCGGAGAACTCGGCCGCGTGGTGCTGGCCAAGTCCGGGCACCTTTATTTCGATCTCAAGGATGAAGGCGCAACGCTCAACACGGTGATGTGGAAGGGCCAGGCCGGCCGTCTGCCGTTCAAGCCTGAAGAAGGTCTGGAGGTGGTCGCCGAAGGCCGCCTGTCCACCTATCCCGGCCGCTCCAACTACCAGATGATCGCTGAGCGCATGCGCCC
>CAZKWG010000381.1:0-7739 GCA_964556105.1 uncultured Enterobacterales bacterium
TCCAGGCGTAGAGGTGATGGACGATCAGCCGGACGGGGCCGCCGTGCTCGGGCGTGATCGGCGCGCCGTCGTGGTGCGTGGCGAGCAGGTTGTCGCGGCCTGCAAAGTCATCCAGTTTCAGGTTGGTCGTGTACGCGATGCTGTCGTAGCAGTGGATGAGCACATGCTTCGCCGTCGGCAGCAGCCCGGCGCGCGCGAGGAGCTGGTCCACGCCGAAGCCGGCCCAGCGGTTGTCGAACTTCGACCAGGTGGTCACGCAGTGCCAGTCGCGGGTCAGCTCGACGCGGCTCAGCTCCTGGAGCTCCGCCCAGCTCAGGCTGAAGGGGCGCTCGACCTGACCCCAGACGCGGAGCCGCCAGGTAGCGGGATCGAAGGTGGGGATCGGGCCCTCGTGCAGGACCGGCCAGCCGCGGACGAGCTTCTGCCCGGGAGGGAGCCGCTCCTGCGAGCGCTCCGCCGCCGCCTTCTTCCCGGGTCGCCAGAGCGGCATCAGGCGCCTGTGAGCTGCAGCTGGGTGAAGCCGAAGCGGACGCGCAGGGTGAGGTCGTTCTCGGTGACCTCGATCTCCACGTCTTCCACGCCCATCTTCAGCTTGAGCGGGCCGCCCGCCGGGGCGACCATCTCGTCGAGCTGGTCCTTCTTCAGGATGGGCACGCTGGACCACTTCGCCGCCTGCTGGGCGAGGAGCTGGTCGGCTCCCTGCTTCAGCAGGCGCATGACGACGTGGTCGCCGAGGTGAATGGCCGGGTCGAGCACCTTGCCGACCACCGCGCGCTGATCCTTGTCGTAGTGGATCTCGCCCAGATGGCAGGTGGCGCCGAGGCGCTTCTCCAGCGTGAACGGCATCTCCACGTTGTTGCGCAGCAGATGGATCTTGCCGGTCACCGTGAGGCGCGCGTGCGCGTCTACGCCGATCTTCTGCGTGGCGTAGTGG
Source organism: uncultured Enterobacterales bacterium (assembly GCA_964556105.1). Lineage (GTDB taxonomy): Bacteria > Myxococcota_A > UBA796 > UBA796 > CAZKWG01 > CAZKWG01. The sequence goes on from CAZKWG010000381.1 coordinate 935, forward strand.
AAATTGCTGCCCTCGCGGTCGATGTCCACCCGCCAGGCGCCCTCGACGCGGACCACGTCGTTGAGCACCTGGTAGACCTGTTCGCGCCGCTGGTGCCAGACCTCGCGGGTGCGGGTGGTGAGCTGGCGAACCGCGGGCGGGCGGCTCTGGTCTTCGAGGAGGGCGACCACCTTCTCTTTGACCTGAAGCTGCTTGACGCCCTGGTAGAGCATCTTGCCGGCCTCGAACTCGCCGTCGGCCACCTTGACGGGGAGCGCCGCGCCGACCAGGTCGTCCCAGAGGGCTTTCCCGATCGACAACGAGAGGTGGTAGTGGTCACGAAGCTGCCTGGGCGCCATCGATCCTCCGCACGTCGGAGGAGGATATCAGAGCAACTCGACGCCGCGAAAGAAATAAGCGATCTCCTGGGCGGCGGTCTCGGGGGCGTCGGAGCCGTGGACCGCGTTCTCGCCGATGCTGGCGGCGTAGAGCTTGCGCAGCGTGCCCTCGGCCGCGTTGGCCGGGTTCGTGGCGCCCATGATCTCGCGGTTGCGAGCGATGGCGTTGTCGCCCTCGAGCACGATGACCACGCAGGGGCCGCTGCTCATGAACTCGGTCAGCTCGCCGAAGAAGGGGCGGCCGGCGTGGACGGCGTAGAAGCCCTGGGCCTCGCGCAGGGAGAGGTGGACCTTGCGGACCGCCGCGATGGTGAGACCTTCGCTCTCGAAGCGGGCGATGATCTTGCCGATCAGGTTCTTGCGGGTCGCGTCCGGCTTGATGATGGAGAGGGTGCGCTCGACGGCCATGATCGTCTCCTTGCGGGCGCAGGGCCCGCGCTGATGCAGGGGCCCCCGATTAACGCGCCAGCGGAGAGGGTCAAACCGGGCGAGGACTGGCTACCCGTCGTGGAGCTGCTGGGCCAGCCAGTTGCTCTCGCCCACGCGCTCGATGGCGGCGAGCTGGGCGTCGATCCAGTCGATGTGCTCCTCCTCGCTGACCAGGATGCTCTCCAGGAGGGCGCGGGTGCCGTTGTCCCCGACCTCGACGCAGAGGGCGATGCCCTTGTTCAGGCGGGCCACGGCCTCGTGCTCGAGCGAGAGATCGCAGCGCAGCATCTCCGGCACGGTCTCGCCGATGCGCAGCGGGTAGAGGCGCTGAAGGTTCGGGAGGCCGCCCAGGTAGAGCACGCGCTCCGTGACGGCCTCGGCGTGGCGCATCTCGTCGATGCTCTCCTTGCGCACATAGCTGTGGAGGCGCGCGAATCCCCAGTTCTTCGCCATCTTGGCATGAAGAAAATACTGGTTGATCGCGGTCAGCTCCGCGCTGAGGACGTCGTTGAGCACGTCTACGACCCGATCACTGGTCTGCTTCATGGCGCCTCCCGCGAGAGAAAGGGGGTAAGCAGACGTATCCCGTCCCGGCGAGGCAGGCCGGTCGAGATCCGGCTACTTCGCCGCCGAGGCGCATCGCAGCTGCGCCTCCTGGACCGCGCGGGCCAGGGCGGGGACGCAGGAGCCGCAGCCCGTCCCCGCGCCGGTGCACGCGGCGACCTGCTCCGAGGAGCGGGCGCCGCTCGACACGGCTTGCTGGATGAGGCGATCCGAGACGCGACGGCAGCTGCAGACGATCATCGGGTGGTCCTGATATTGATATTCAATATCAGAATGCGCCAGCGAGCGTCAAGCCCTTCTTCAGCGCGTCGTCATTTCACCACGCAGAAGGGGAAGCCCGTCTTGCAGGTCACCGTCACGGACTTGTTCGCCTTGACGACGACCTCGCCCAGGCTCTTGCCGCTGCTGTCCGTCGTCGAGCGCACCACGTAGCTGCCGGCGGGCACGCGGCCTGCGCCGTAAGATTTTGCGCCTTTGAAGAGGCGGATCCCGGTCATGTCCCCCAGCACGATGACCTGCCCGTAGGCGGTGCGGGCCTGGGTCGCGGTGGTCGGCGCGGTGGTCGGCGCGGTGGTCTGCGGCGTCTCCGGCGCCGCGGTGGTCTGCGGCGTCTCCGGCGCCGTCGTCGGCGCGGTGGTCTGCGGCGTCTCCGGCGCGGTGGCGGTCGCGGGCTCGTCTGGCGGCGGCGTGGTCACGGGCGGGTCCGGCGTCGCGACCGCCGCGGCGACCACCGGCTCGGTCTTCGGCGCCTCCGTCGTCGCGGCGCTGGCTCCGACGGTGGGTCGCTCGCCTGCCGGCTCGCCCTTCCGATCCTCCAGGAGCATCCAGGCTCCGCCCAGACCCAGGGCGATGACGACGGAGGCGCCGAAGGCCGCCGCCAGCACGCCCGCGACGCCGACCAGCGCGCCGCCGCGCTCCTGCTCCTCCGCCTCGTCCTCGCGCTGGTCCTGCGGCGCGAGCGGGTCGAGGCGCGGCGCCAGCCCGGCCTGATCGGGGGGGAGCTCCGGCAGGGTGCCCTCCTCGGGGAGGGGAGGGAGCGGCGGCGGGGTCGAGGGCCCTCGGGCCGGATCGCTGCGCGGCCCCGAGTTCTCGACGAGCACGTTCCCGACGCGCTCATCGTTGGACATCGAGAGCTTCGCCAGGGCGTCGGGGACGTGGTCCTCGGCCCAGTCGGAGAGCCAGGGCGCGGAGAAGCGCACCCGCACCCCGCGAAGGCGGCGCTCCAGCTCGCGCGCCGGGGGGCGGGCGGTGGCGTCATACGCCACGCACTCCCCGATGATCTGGTAGAGCTCCTCGTCCGGGACGACGGCCCAGAGCTTCGCCAGCGCCTGGTCGATCAGCACGTCGTGGGCGTCGGGCTCGGGGTTGGTCCGGCCGAGCGGCGCGCCGACGATGAGCTCGTAGAGGACGGCGCCCAGCGCGTAGACGTCCCCGCTGTGCGAGTTCTCGCCCTCCATGCGCTCGGGCGCCATGTAGCCCAGGCTCCCGAAGGCAACGACGCTGGTGCGCGCCTCGCGGGACTCGAATTCCGCGCGGGCGACGCCGAAGTCCAGGATCTTCACCTCGCCCGCGGCCGAGAGGAGCAGGTTCGAGGGCTTGATGTCGCGGTGCAGCAGGCGCATCGGGCCCGCCTGGCCCATCGGCCGCTCGTAGGCCACGTAGAGGGCGTTGGCGACCTCCTGGATGATCTCGATGGCGACGCCCACCGGCACCGGCCCGTGGGCGAGGAGCTGCTTGAGGTCCACGCCCTCGACGTACTCCATCACGACGGTCCAGCGCCCATCGAGCTGGAGCAGACTGTCCACGTTCACGATGGCGCGGTGGCGCAGCAGCCCGAGCATCCGGGCCTCGTCGCGCAGGCGCTCCTGCGTGCCCTCGACGCCCGCGACGGCGTCGTTGAGGATCTTCAGGGCGACCATCTTCACGAAGCCGCCGTGACCGACCAGCTCAGCCTTGTACACCGTCCCGAAGCCACCGCGTCCGATGGTCTCGAGGATGCGGTACCGCCGGCCTTCGCCCTGCAGCACGTGGTTACTCCGGGTTCCTTCCTCGCCGATCATGGAGCATGATAACTTGACTCGTCAAGTCAAGCACCCTGCCCGTCGAGCCGAGCGTACCAGATGCGAAGCCATCCTGGAGCCATTCGGTGCGCACGAATCGAAGATAGGAGGCACCATGTTCCTGCTTCTGCTCGCCTGCGCGGGCGATCTCGCGCCTCCCGACCCTGAACGCCAGGACCCCCACGATCTGGTCTCGTTGGTCGATCCGATGATCGGCACCGGCGGGCTCGGGTACTCGGTGGGCTGCGCATTCCCCGGCCCGGGGCGCCCCTTCGGCCTGGTCAAGGTGAGCCCCGATACGGCGGATATCGGAGGTTCTTCGCCCGGCTTCTATCATGGTGGCGGCTACCACGCCGATGACGAGCTGGTCCGAGGCTTCGCGCACCTGCACGCGCACGGCATCGGCGTGACGGCCTACGGCGTCGTCTCGCTCATGCCCACGGACGGGATGGACGCGACGAAGACGGACGAGCGCGCCAGGCGGCTGCCCTTCGACAAGGCCAGCGAGCAGGCGGTCGCCGGTCGCTACGACGTGACCCTCCTGGACGAGGAGGGCGCGCCCCTGGTCGACGTGGCGCTGACCGCCACCGATCACACCGCGCTGCACCGCTACACCTTCGCCGAGGGCAGGGAGCCCACGCTGCTGCTGGACCTGGAGCAGGTCCTGGACGGCGGCGCGGCGCTGGGGGCCAGCGTGAGCCTGGACCCGGAGAGCGGGCGCTTCAGCGGCTACATGGACAACGACGGCCAGATGGGCCCGGCCTTTCGCACCTGGTTCGCCGGGATCGTGGACCCCGTCCCCACCGGCTGGGGCACCTGGGCCGACGCCGAGCCCGTGGCGGGCCAGACCGAGGCCACGGGCATCGACGCGGGCGCTTACTGGAGCTTCGACCCGGCCAGCCTGGACGACGGCGTGGTCTCGGTGCGCCTGGCGCTGAGCCTGGTGGACCAGGAGGGCGCGCTGGCCAACCTCGACGCCGAGCACGACGGCTTCGACCTCGAGGCGGGCGCGGCGGAGGCCCGCGCGGCCTGGGAGGAGATCCTCTCCCCCGTCCGCGTCTGGGGCGGCGAGGACGACGAGGCCGTCATCTTCGCGACGGCGCTCTACCACGCCCTGCTCATGCCCACGGCCATCGACGACGTGGACGGCCGCTACATGGGCTTCGACGGGGCGATCCACAGCACCGACGGGCGCCGCTACCACACCGACTTCTCCCTCTGGGACACCTACCGCACCGCCCACCCGCTCTACACGCTGCTCTGGCCGGAGGCGCACGGGGGGATGCTCTACTCCCTCGCCCGCATGGCCGAGCAGGGCGGCGCGCTGCCGCTCTGGCCGCTCGCCACCTACGACGCCAGCGTGATGCTCGGCTCGCCCGCGCACATCGTCGCCGGAGAGGCCTGGCAGAAGGGCCTGCTGCGCGACGCGGCGGGCGCCCCCGATCCCGACGCGGAGGTGATCCTGCAGGCGGCCCTGCGGGAGTCGTTGACCACGGAGAGCCTGCCTTACGGCAACCGCCCCGACGTCGCGACCTATGACGCGCTCGGCTACTACCCCTATGAGAGCGTCGGGGGCTCCGTGGCCTGGACCATGGAGGTCGCCATCGCCGACGCCGCGCTGGTGCCCCTGGCGTCCGATCTGGGCGAGGCCGAGGCCGCGGCCCGCCTCGTCGAGCGCGCCGGCTTCTGGCGCAACGTCTATGACGAGGAGGTGGGCTTCTTCCACGCCCGCGGGGCCGACGGCGCCTTCTCCGAGGACTTCGACGAGGAGAACTGGGGCGATGAATACACCGAGGGCAACGCGCGTCAGTATCTCTGGCTGGTGACGCACGACCCGGAGGGCCTCGTGGACGTGCTCGGTGGCGTTGATGCCGCCGTCGCGCGCCTGAGCGCCTTCTTCGAGGCCTCCGCCCTCGAGGATCAGACCTTCTGGCCGCGCGAGCACTACTGGCACGGCAACGAGCCGGACATCCACGCCGCCTGGCTCTTCGCCGTCGCCGGCCGCCCCGATCTGAGCCGGACCTGGACGCGCTGGGTGGCCGAGACCTTCTACGGCACGGGGCCCGACGGGCTCGCCGGCAACGACGACGCCGGCACCCTCTCCGCCTGGTACGCGTTCTACGCCATGGGCCTCTTCCCGCTGGCCGGCACCGACCGCTACGTGCTCGGCTGGCCGAGCTTCTCTCGGGTCGAGTTTCCGGTCGGCGAGGGCACGTTCACCATCACGGCCGAGGAGGGGGACGGGATCCGCCTCGACGGCGTCCCCTGGGTGTTCCCCACGCTGCCGCACGCCGCGATATCGGAGGGCGGAACGCTCGCGTTCGGGGGGTGGCCGTGAGCTGGTGGCCGCAGGTTCGTGCCGTCCTGGTGGGGATCCATGTGCTCGGGGTCGTGGCGATGGCGACGCCCTCGCCCTCGGCGGGCATGAAGCGCAGCCTCTGGAAGGAGCAGACCGTCCAGCAGGAATTCCGCGCCTGGCACGAGCGGCTCGTCGCGTTGGGCGCGCGCTTCACGCAGGACGAGATGGAGGAGGCGCTCTGGGGATTCGCCGTCCGCTGGGAGGAGGGGCGTGACGTGCTGCTCACGCCGTTCGAGCCTTATGGGCGCTATCTCGGGGTCAACCAGAGCTGGCGCATGTTCGTCGCTCCCCATCGTTTCCCGACGCGTCTCAGCGTAGACCTCGAGGAGGACGGCGTCTGGCGGCCGCTCTACGAGGAGCGCTCGCCCGAGCACGAATGGCAGCGCGCGGTCTTCGATCACGACCGGATGCGCTCGGCCATCTTTCGATTCGGCTGGCCACAATACAAGAAGAGCTGGGAGAGCTTCTCGTTGTGGGTGGCGGAGCGCGCGGCGCAGGAATTCCCCGATGCGACACGTCTGCGGACCCGCATGTTCAAATACCAGACGCTCTCGCCAGAGGCGGCGCGCGCCGGGCAGGATCCGGAGGGGACCTGGCGGCAGGAGCGCGTCCATCTGCTGGCCCCGCTGCGGAAGGGTGCGCCATGATCCGCTTCATAGGCCGACTCTGGCGAGGCTGGGTCGCGCTCCTCTCCCGCAATGAGGGCGCCGAGACCCTCGCGCTCTTTCGCGTCGCCGTCGCCCTGTGTGGCCTCTACACGGTGGGCACGGTGGTCTGGAGCGGCATGGTTCCCGTGCTTTGGCTCGACCGTGCCTTTGGTGGCTATCTCGAGCTGAAGCGGACCTGGTGGTTGGTAGACGCGCTCGGCGGCCCCACGCCCGGCGTGGTCTGGGGGCTCATCGCCGTCGCCACGCTCGCTTGCACGACGCTGCTCCTCGGCGTCGCGAGCCGATTCTCCGCGTTCGTTGCTGGACAGACCATCCTCGCCCTCACATGGATCAACGGTCAGGCCGGCG
>CAZKWG010000382.1:0-7733 GCA_964556105.1 uncultured Enterobacterales bacterium
CCTCGCCCTCGCCCTCGCCCTCGCCCTCGCCTTCGCCTTCGCCCTCGCCTTCGCCGGTCTCCGCCGGCTCGGTCTCGACGACCGTGTAGACCACGGTGATCTCGTCCAGCTCCGCGCGGCCCGTGGACACGATCGTGAGGTCCTCGGCGGCGGTCAGCGCCACCGAGAGCTCCGGCCCCTCATCCACCCTGGCTGTGAGCGTGGCGCCATCCCAGGAGAGGGTCAGGGTCAGCGCCTCCCCTGGGAGCGGGACGGTCTTCGCGTGGGCGATGACCTCGTCGTCTACCGCGTAGTCGTAGGCGTTGAACCACATGTGGTAGGTGTAGTCGGCCAGCCAGACGCTGGGGGCCTGGATGTAGCCGGAATTCCAGTCCTGCCAGTTCTTCTGCAGCACCACGTCGGGCCAGTCCTCCCAGACGCTCAGGTCGTCCGGGTCGGCCGACGCGTAGCAGAAGACGTCGTCGCAATTCCACCACTGCTCGATGCCGTAGGGGGTCTCGACCATGCCTCCACCTTGGAGGCGGCTCTCGTCCTCGGTGATCGCGCCCTGCTTCTCCCAGGTCCAGCCGTCGGCGCTCGTCGCGTAGCCGGTGGGTCCGTAGTGTTGGGTTGGATCGGTGCCGTTGTAGACCATGTGCCAGGCGCCCGAGCTGTCCCGCAGCACGTCGGGCATACGCAGGCTGCCGCTGTCGAAGGCGCCCTCCTCGCCCAGGTCCAGCGCGACCCCCTGCGGCGTCCAGGTGAGCCCGTCCGGCGACGTCGCGTGGCAGATGCGGTTGCCGACGTCGTTCTGGTAGCAGGCGTAGTACATGTGCCAGGTGCCGTCGTCGCCGACGGCGACGGTGGGCATGTGGACATGGATGCCGTCCACCGTGGTCCGGTCGTAGTCGATGGTCAGGACGGGGTTGCCCGCGTACTTCGTCCAGGTCTCGCCGTCGGGCGAGGTGGCGACCCCAATCTGACGATAGGGATATCCGCTCGCCATCTCGCCGGTCCAGTAGAGGAACCAGGTCGCGCTGGCCTCGTCGTAGTGGACATCACAATGCAGCGTGTTGGCGCCGTCCCAGTAGTCCGCGTCGGGCTCGATCACCGGGACATCGTCGGGCACGAGCTCGCGCTGGCTCTGCGGGAAGGGCAGGCCCTGCTCGCCCAAGGAGATCCAGCCGCCCTCGGTGTAGTCGGCCTTCCAGCGGGCGTCGCCGACCTTGATCGTCAGCGCGCCGGCGTCGATCTTCGTCAGGCGCAGGGTGGCCTCGAGCTGGGTCAGCGGGCCGAGCGCCAGCGTCGCGACATCGTCCTCGACCACCAGCGCGCCGCTCTCCAGAAGGCCGCCCTCCCAGACGCCGAGGTCGGTGTCGAAAGGGTCATGGTAGGTGGTCTCGGCGAAGGCCGGGCCTGGGACGAGGGCGAGAAGAATACCGATCATGCGTTCAGCATAGCACCGCGCGTCGGGCCTCCGCAGCTCAGCGCGTCCAGACCAGATCGTCCACCCCGTCCAGCACGGCGCGGGCAGGCGCTCCGGCCCAGGTCCCGTCGTCCTGCAGGACCAGCGTGATCTGGCTGAGCGCCCCGTCGTCCACACACCAGAGGGTGGCGTGGCCGTCCTCGCGCGGGGCGAGGGTCAGCCCGTGGCAGTCGGTGTCCGCCACGCGCCGGGCCTCGGCGCCGCCGCTGGCGATCGCCCACACCGTCGCCTCGCCCACCTCGCGCGGGTCCCAGACGTAGCGGAGGACACGGCCAACGTGCAGCGTCCCAGGGAGCGCGGCGTAGCCCGAGAGCAGGAAGTCCTCGTCGGAGCGGTAGCTCCAGCGTTGCTCCCCCGTCTCCACGTCCAGCTCGACCAGGGAGACCTGAAACGGGTCGTAGCCTTCGTAGCCGACGGTGCTCGCTGCTCCCCAGACCCCGTCCCGAAGCGCGCTGCTCGAGCTCTCGTTCAGCGTGAGCGTCGCGGTGCGCAGGACGGGATCGGTGGTGCAGGGCAGCACCGCCACCTCGTCCGGCGCACCGCGGCCATCGCCCGTCCAGTAGCTGGCGTAGAGCGTGCCGTCCTCGGCGAGCAGCTCGGCGCCGACGCCCGCCCAGTCGACGTGCCCGGCGACGCCGGTGCTGGTGTCCACCACCTGCACGGTCGCGGTGCTGGCGTTGGCGACCCAGAGGCGATCGCAGACCCAGAGCGCGTCCTCGGCCCAGCCGTCGAAGGTCAACGCCGCCAGGGTCGCGCCGCTCTCGGCGTCCAGCAGCGAGAGGCTGTCGCCCCGCTCCGTCATCAGCGTCGCCACGCCATCGTTGGCGTTCAGGCGTACCGATCCCGAGACCTCGGCCAGCCGGCTCACGGTCTCGCCATCGGCGCTCGACGTGAGGCGCCACAGCGCGCCCTCGGCCAGCACCAGCAGGGCGCCCGTGGTGGCGGCCCCGGCGGGCTCGTCGACCAGCGCCCAGGCAGGCCCAGGATCCGCCTCGTCCGTGGCGGTGTCGGGCTCGGCGGTCTCGCCGCTGTCCTCGGCATCGGGCCCGGGGGGGATGAGCTCGGACAGGGCCTCCGTGTCATCCGGCTCGGGGAGGCTCAAACAGCCGGCGCTCAGCAGAAGAAGCAGAGGAGACATGCGCTCAGCTTAGCGGGAACGGCGGCGACTGAGGATGCTCTCTCGCGGTTCCTCTGCTCGAACGAGCGTTATCGAGACACCATTATCCACCATATAACTTGATGATCGCATCCCACGCTCCGACTTTCTTTTCAACTTGAAGCGGGCGTGCTTCACTCGTGACATGCCCCAGCCCTACCCCGGACTTCGTCCCGAGCAGCTCGCCATCGCGCGCGCGCTGGCCGAGGCGCCCGAGTGGTCCTGGAGCTCGCACACCGTCGCGCTCCGGCCGGATGGCGCGCGGGTCGAGGTCATGCCCGGCCGCGCCCTGGGGATGCACCGCGGCGCAGGCGCCGGGCTGGTGCCGATGATCACCGATCCCGCCGTCGTGGGCGATCTGGTCGCCCGCCTGGAGATCGCCTGCGGCGAGGAGGTCACCTGGGCGGGCGGGCTCCGCGCGACGGCGAATCCTCCGGTCTGGTGGTGCGCGCTCACGGCGGGGGAGCGCCAGCGCGCCTGGGAGGGCGGCAGCATGGGCGAGGTCCTCGGCGCGGCGCTGCTCGCGCGCTGGGATGCGCTGCGCCGACGGGAGCGCTCGATCCGCGACCAGCTCTCCGGCCGCGAGCGGCGGCTGTCCACACGCGATCGGCTCTCCGGCCGCCAGGACGTGGCGCTCACGACGCCGAGCCTACCCAGGGCTGCCAACGCTTGACTCGGCCGCCGCCTCGCCCTATTCTAACAGGGTTTGTAGGTGGACCCTCGCGTGGCTCGACACTCGCCTCTCTCTCTCCCGAAGAAGCTGCTCTTCAGCGCCATTACCCTCGGCATCGCCCTCGTGTTGTTCGAAGGGGCGCTCGCGCTGCTCCCTCGCCTCTACGTGGCGGCGCAGGGGGTCCGACGCCCAACCGAGGTGGCCCAGACCTGGCTGATCTTCACGGGGGACTCGGTCACGGCCGGCTACGGCGTCGGCCGACAGAACGCCTATCCGACCCTCCTGGGGAATGACCTCAAGCACCTGGGCCTGACCGGGTACGGCACCTTCAACGTGGCGATGTCCGGATCGGGCCTCGAGGAGGTCGGCGCTCAGGTACGGGATGCTCTGGCTCAGACGCCCATGAAGGTGCGCCCGGTGGTGCTGGCCATGGTCGGGCACAACGATCTGATGAACTGGTCCAACCATCACACCCCCCAGAACCCCGATACGGTCCAGGGTCCTCAGGGGATCGGCGACGGACCACGCCTGCTGCGCCTCCTGCGTTGGTTCGGCACCGCGGCCTCGGGCGCCGTCCCCCGCTCGGCGATGGGGCCCGACTGGGAGCAACACATGACGAGCGCCATCCAGCAGCTGGGCCAGCAGATCGGCGCGGCGGGCGGGCGTCTCTACCTGCTCACCTACGCCAACCCTGGCCAGCCGAGCGCGAGCGACCACAGCCCCAACGCCCAGCTCATCGCCGCCACGCGCCGCGGTCAGACCGAGGTGAACAACACGCTGCGCCTCGCGGCAGCGCACGCCGCCGTCCCGCTCGTCGACGTCGAGCGCGTCGCGAAGCTGCCCGAGACCTATGATCCTACGCTCTTCCTGGACAATATCCACCTGACCATCGAAGGCCACCAGCGCCTCGCGCAGGTCGTACGGCAGCAGCTCACGCTCCACGGCGAGCTTCCTCCCGATCTCCTCGATCCCGATCTGGCCGCCGGGCGATGAGACGCATAGGAGCGGGGCATGAACCCGCTCCTCCTCTCGCTGCTGGCCTATGACCCGGCGCTCCTCGACGCCCGGCTCGCCGAGACGCAGGCGCTGCGCGGGCAGCGGATCTTCGACGACGCGCCCACGATCCCCGCCGCCGCGTACGCGCGGGCCGCCGCGGGAGAGGTCGTCAGCGGCGTGGTGCAGGTCGCCGGGAGGCCGCCGATGGCCTGGGCGGTCGGCATCATGGACGTAGGGCTCGAGGATCTCTGGGCGGCGCTGAACGACGAGACGCACCACGTCGGGATCACCCCGCTCTCCTACGCGGCGGTGCTGCGCGGCAGCCCCTGCGCCGACGATCGTCACGCGATGATGGTCCTGCCCGTGCCCGTCCTGGACGACCGCTGGCTCATCAACCACAACCGCTTCAACGGCGGCGTCGCGCGCGCCTCGGGCGGATCCGTGCGCGAGCTGACCTGGGAGGCGGCGCCCGACCCGAGCGCCTTCGTCCTGCCCGAGGCCGCGAAGCCGCTCATCGAGGGCGCGGTCTACGTGACGGCGAACTCCGGCGCCTGGTGGCTGGTCGCGCTGGACGAGGGCCACACCCTGGCGGAGTACGCCAGCGCCACCGACCCGGGCGGCGTCGTGCCCACCGGGCCCGCGACCAGCTTCGCCGCGGGCGGCCTGGACAAGACGTTCTCCGCGATGGAGCGCTACGCCCGCGGCGGCGAGCTCCCCTGCAAGGGAAAAGCTAATTAAGCTAGCCCATCGCCTGCGCCGCCAGCGCCGCCCAGGCCATGACGGGGAGCTGGGTGTGGCTGGACGAGGTGGTGGGGAAGACGCTGGCGTCGAGCACCCAGAGGTTGCCTGCCCCGTGCAGCTTCAGATCCAGGTCCACCACGGCGCGGCGCGCGTCGGGCCCCATGCGGCAGGTGCCCTGGGGGTGGGCGCTGATCAGCGGGGTGGTGGCGGTCAGCAGGGGCAGCCGAGCGAGTGCCTGGAGATCCGCCTCGTTCCTCACCATCGGGGCGTCGGCGAGCGGCACCAGCGCGGCCTCGGCGCCCGCCGCGAGCCAGACGCGGCAGGCGGTGATCATCGCCGTCTTCAAGGTCTCGCGCACCTCGGGCGTCAGCGTGTACTGGATCTTCGGGCGCCCGCCGCGACCCGCCACCACGCGCCCCGCCGGGCGATCCGGCACCAGGCAGAGGTTCCCCGCCAGGTAGCGCAGGCGCCGCATCATCGTGGCCATCTCCGCGCGACCGCTGGGCAGCGTCGTCGCGATCATCCCCGGCGTGGCCGAGACCACCTCCAGCCGGTAGCCCGCCAGCCCCTCGGCCTCGGTCGCCCGCTCCTCGCTGTCCAGGTAGGCGGCCTGCGGGACGCCGCGGAACATCACGACCTCGTCCGGGAAGAGCGCGCCGACCGCCACCTGGGGTTGTAGGGACAGGTTGCGGCCGACCTCCGACCCGCCCAGGCCCGAGGCGAGCAACAACAAGGGAGAGTGGATCGCCCCCGCCGAGAGCACGAAGCGCCGCGCCTCCACCCGGAAGGGGCCCAGGGCCCGACCGCTCACCGGGTCCATGAGCTGGCCGACCGCCGCGCGCACCTCGCCCCGCTGGTGCTCCAGCCGCTCCACCCGCGCCTCGGTCTGCACCAGGACCCTCCCGGTGGCCAGCGCGCGCGGGATCCAGGTCAGGGCGACCGACCGTTTGGCGTCATAGGCGCAGCCGATCAGGCAGTAGCCCGAGCCCGCGCAGCCCACCCGGTTGTGCTCGAAGGGCCCGCCGGACATGCCCAGCCGCCGCCCGCCCTGGAGGAGCAGCGCGTTGGCGCGGTTCAGGCTGGGCTCGGGGATGAGGTTGGCGCCGATCACGGCGCGGCAGGCGTCCTCGGCGGCGCGGACCTGGGCCGGGCTGTAGCGGTCCACCCCGAACTGGCTCGCCCAGTGGGCCAGGACGCCGTCCGGCACGCCCACCACGTCCGCCATGTTCACCACCGTGCTGCCGCCCAACACCCGGCCTTGCAGCACGCTCACCGCGCCGTCAGCGGTCATCTGGTTGCCGCCGTCGCGGTAGAGCAGCGGGTACATCTGCTCCTCGCGCTGGGTCATCGCCTGGCGCGGGACGTGGCCGCCCTCCTCCAGCAGCAGGACCTCGTGCCCGCGCTCGGCCAGCAGCGCCGCCGCCACGCCCCCGCCCGCGCCGGAGCCGATGACGCAGACCTCGGTACGCGCCTCGAAGCCGCCAGGGACCTGGGCGGCGGCGCGGATCATGGGGCGGGCTCGACGGCCGAGAGCATGCCCTCATCCTGCCAGAGGTGGCGGGCGAAGACACGTAGTATACGTTAGATTCTTGGTCGGAGATCCTGCCTATGACTACTATAGCTCCGACTCAGGGACCAGCGTCGACCCTCGGGCGCCCGGTCCGCTACCCCGACAGCGACGGGATGCCGATCGCCGAGAACACGCTACAGTTCGAATGGATCGTGGTCCTCAAAGAGAACCTCGACGTGCTGCTGCCCGACTTCGTGGCGGGCGATCTGCTCTGGTACCCGGTGGAGGGCGACAACCGCACCCGGGTCGCGCCGGATGTGCTGGTGGCGCTGGGGCGGCCCAAGGGCTACCGCGGCAGCTACAAGCAGTGGGAGGAGGGCGGGCAGCCTCCCCAGGTGGTCTTCGAGGTGCTGTCGCCGGGCAACCGGCTGGGCGAGCTCTACAGCAAGTACCAGTTCTATGATCGCTTCGGGGTGGACGAGTACTACACCATCGACCCGGAGCGAAACGCGCTGGCGGTGCAGGTTCGCCGCGATGGCCACCTGGTGGACGTCCTGGACGTGGACGGCTTCGTGAGCCCGCTGCTGGGCATCCGCGTGGTCTACCAGGACGAGGCGCTCCTGATCTACGCGCCGAACGGGGAGCGGTTCCTGTCCTTCCGCGCGCTGAAGGATCGCGCCGAGGCGGCAGAGGCGCGGCTTCAGGACGCCGAGGCCCAGCTCCAGACCGCCGAGGCCCGCGCGCTGAGCGCCGAAGCCCGCGCCGAGGCCCTGGCGGCGAGGCTCCGCGCCCTGGGCCTGGAGCCCTGAGCCTTCAGCGCACCCACGGCCCGTCATAGCCCAGCTCGGGCCAGACCTCGGGCAGCGAATAATAGGAGAACATCGCCACCTTGCGCAGCGCGGCGGCGATCTGGCGCTTGGGGCCGAGCCGGCTGCGCTCCCAGGACGTGAGCAATTGCTCACGTTCCTCCCGCGAGCGCTCGGAGAAGGCCCGGAAGGAGAGCAGCCCGAGCCCGCCGCCGTGCTCCAGCACCAGCAGCGCCACGCGGAGCTGCCCGGCGACGAGCGGGTCCGAGCCGGCCAGGTAGCGATCCACGCCGTCGGCGAGCGCCTCGGCCCGCGCAGGATCGGGGAGCAGCGCGTCGAAGGCGGCCCCCAACGCCCGCCGCGCCCCGGCGCCCAGGAAGGGGCTG
>CAZKWG010000383.1:0-7707 GCA_964556105.1 uncultured Enterobacterales bacterium
CCGCCGGCACCTTGAGCGGCGCGCCGAAGACCGTGCCCGGCGCGTCTTTCCAGAGCTTGAGCGCGATGTTCATCGTCTTGTAGAGCAGGCCGACGGCGAAGCCCACGAAGATCGTCTTGGCGTTCGTCCCCTCCGCGAGGCCCGCGGCGCGCGCCGCCGCCGCCTCCGCCTTCGCCGCGGGGGACGCGTGCGCCTTGGACTCCTCCGACGCGCCCGCCTTGAGCACCTGGGCGCAGGCCGTCCCCTCCGGGAACTTCAGCACCCCGTGCTGGGCGACGATGAGCGCGCGGCGCAGCGGGATCATCATCAGGATCCCCAGCAGCCCGCCCAGCACCGCGACCAGCATCACCCGGGTCAGCTCCAGATCGAAGCCCAGGATGAGGATGGCCGGCATCGTCACGCCCACGCCGAACGCGATGGACTCTCCCGCAGAACCTCCGGTCTGAACGATGTTGTGCTCCAGGATGGTGGCGTCTTTTCCGCCGACCTTCGACCAGAGCCGGAACAGCGTGATCGAGATCACCGCCACCGGGATCGACGCGCTGACCGTCAGCCCGACCTTGAGCACCAGGTACAGCGAGCTGGCGCCGAAGATCATCCCGAGCGTCGTGCCCACGATGATCGCGCGCAAGGACAGCTCGCGGAGCTGGGTCTCCGGGGCGATATAGGGCTCGAAGGGCTGCGGTGATCCGGAAGGCTCGGCCACGGGTCTCTCCTGTGAACCCGCGGAGCATAGCGGATCTCGGCGCGGAGGAGAAGAGCGCCCTCAGGCGAGCGGGCGCGTCGGCCTGCGCAGCAGCGCCACCGCGAGCCCCAGCGCCACCAGGTGGATGGCCCTGTCCTGCCCCCCGCCCGCTGTGCACCCACACCCCTCCCCTTTCGCCTCGGCCGGCTCGCCCGTCTCGGCGGGCTCCCCCGTGTCGCCGGTCTCGCCCGTGTCCGCCGCCAGGCAGTCGCCCATGTCGGCCTCGGCGCCCAGGCAGAACTGCACCTTCACGCTGTTCTCCGCGTGCGTGGGGAAGGTGCCGACCAGCCAGTAGCCGCCCGCAGAGAGCGTCCCCAGCTCCGAGAGCCCAGGGGCCGTGGGGCTCCAGCTCAGCGCGGCGTCCTCCACCGGGCCGTCCGCCTCCCCGCCCGCGACGGGGTGGAGGGAGAACACGAGCCCGCTGGGATCGTCGAGGGCGCCGAACCAGAGCGGCCCGCCCGTGTGGTCGAGCCGGTAATAGGTCGCGGCCAGCGGATAAAAGCGGTTGTCGTCCGAGATCGCCGCGCCCTCGGCCTCGGTCGGGACCCCGTCCAGCGCCGCGGCGAAGGGGTAGCTCTCCATCGCGCCGGCGCGGTCGCCGGTCGCGAGGTTCCAGCGCACGAAGCGCGCCCAGGCCAGCTCCAGGGTCTCGCCGCTGGCCAGGATCACGTCTTCGACAGCGTCGACGGCCTCTTCCTCGTCGCGGTCAACGATGGCCTCCTGCAGGGCGACGGCGCTCTCGACGCCGTACTGCTCGACCAGGAAGGACCAGAACAGCGCGGTGCCGTAGATGAAGCTCGAGCCGGCGCCCGCGGGCGGGCGGTCGAGCGCGCGCCCGACGTCGTCCAGATAAGCGTCACAGAACCAGAGGAAGTCGTCGTTCTCCGGGTCGTAGAGGTGCTCGGCCCAGACCGCCGTGCCCTCCGCCATCCAGCTCGGCTGAGACTGGTTGTAGGCGGCCTGGACCGCGTGGAAGAGCTCATGGCTGGTGAGCACGCGGATGGCCTCGGAGATGGACGGATATCCGTATCCCCTGAAGTCGTTCTCCATGACCATGTAGCCGGCGCAGACGCCGTCCCGGCAGCGGTCGGTGGCGAACTGCCCGTCGCCCACGCCGTCGAAGTCCACCAGGTAGAAGTCGAAGGCCTCGGATCCGCCGTAGTCTGCGGGGTCCAGGCCCATCTCCGCCTCGGTGACGGGGGAGCGGAAGCCCGCCTCCCCGAAGACGGCCAGCACGTCCTCCGCGCTGGCGGCGACCTCTTCGGCGAAGTCCGGGACGCCGTTCGCGTCGTCGTCGCCCTCGCGCACGGCGTTGTTGCCGCTCTCGCTGTACGTCACCCGCACCAGCCCGAGCGGGCCGTCGTAGGTGGCGATCACGTCCGTGTCGTCGAAGCTGTAGGCCCCGCCGTCGGTGGGGCGCGCCCAGGCGGCGAGCCCCAGCAGCAGGACCATCACTTCAGGTACGCCCAGCGCAGCGTGATGTAGCCGCCGTCCGAGGGCACCTGGTCCTCCGTGTCGCAGATGTCCTGGTCGGTCTTGTAGTAGGTCTCGACGCGCAGCTTGATGACGTGGCCGTCGGCGAGCTGAACCAGGAAGGGCACATCGGTCATCGCCACGCAGGCGGAGTAGGACCAGTAGGCCCCGAGCGCCGTCTGCGGGCTGTCCGGCAGGCCGGACGAGTCGTTGACGAAGGTGCAGTCCTCTGTGTAGTAGTCGTCCTGGGCGAACTCCACCTGATCCTCGATCGCGGCGAAGCTCTCGGCGGTGACGTCGGCGTAGTCGCTCTCCAGGAGCGCGCTGGCGCCCACGCAGGAGGGGCCGGAGTCGCCGCCGTTCAGGCGCAGGATGAAGCGGCGCAGGGAGAGGTCCCAGTCCATGCTCTCCAGGCTGTCCTCGTCCGTGATCTCGACCTTCTGGGCGCCGTCCTCGGTGAACTTCAGGTAGACCCAGGGGTTCTGGGTGTAGCGGGAGTAACCGCCGGCCGAGGCGTCCACGTAGGTGACGAAGCTGCCGTCCTCTTCGGTCTCGGTGATCTCGCCGTCGCTCACCTCGTCGTGCATGGCGAGGTCGCTGATGAGGTCGTCGGTGCAGGTGATCTCGGCGGGCTCGGTGCAGACGGGCTCGACCAGCTCGCCCTCGCCTTCTCCCTCGCCCTCTCCCTCACCTTCTCCCTCGCCGCCCTTGTCGGTGCAGGCGGCCAGCAGGAGCGTCACGATTGCCAGGCGGATGAACATGGAACCTCCCCGGGGGACACGTCTCCCAGGGCGCCCGTCGTTCGGCGCGCCCGCCCCCATGGCGGGATATCCTGCGAGGCATGAGCGTACCAGCCATCGCCCTCTTCCGTCTGCTCAGCCTCCCAGCCGCAGCCGCGCCGGTGGAGCTCGACCCGCTGAGCCCGCCCCTCCTCCTGGGGGAGCGCGACGGGCGTCCGCTCTACCGCTTCGCGCCGGGCGCCGATTGGACCACGCTGCCCGCGGTCGTCGTGTCGGTCGAGGAGGGCGCGGCGCCGCCCGCGGGAGCGACGCCCCTCGGTGGACCCTTCTGGCGGGTGGAGGCCGCCGATCCCGTCATGCGCGCCCTGGCGCTGCAGGCAGAGCCCGGCGTGCGCCGCGCCTTCCCCGATGTGGTCGTCCCCATGCGCCGCACGGACGAGGTCTCCTTCGACGACCCGAGCTACGGCGGCCAGTGGTACCTGGAAGATCTCGGGGCGGAGCTGCTCTTCGCCATCTCCCTGGGCGACCCTTCGGTGAAGGTCGCCGTTATCGACAGCGGTATCGATATTTCGCACGTAGACCTGGCGGACGCCGTGGACGCGCCCTACGACGCCCACGATGACGACGAGGACCCGAGCCCCGACGCGGGCGAGTACTGCTACGACGGCGCGACGGACATCTGCGACGAGCACGGCACCGCCGTCAGCGGCATCGTCGGCGCGCGGGCGAACAACGGCGCCGCCATCGTCGGGCTCTGCCCGGAGTGCCGCGTGGTCCCCATCAAGATGCTGGGCGAGCCCGACCGCGGCATCTCCGTCACCATCGCCGCCTTCGAGCACGCCATCGCCGAGGACGTGGCGGTCATCAACAACTCCTGGGGCTATGTCGAGCCCACGACCGCCCCCGCCCTCATCGCCGAGGTCATCGAGCGCGCCCGCACCGAGCCCCGCGGCGGCCTGGGCGCCCTGGTCGTCTTCGCGGCGGGCAACGACGATCGTGCGCTTCAGGACGACGAGCTGACGGGCCTGCCCGGCGTGCTCTGCGTGTCGGCCACCGACAGCTACGGGCGCTGGACCAACTACACGAACTACGGCGACAGCGTAGACATCGCCGCTCCCAGCGCCACCGTCAGCATCGCCCCAGAGGATGAGATCACCATCACCTTCGGCGGTACGAGCGCCGCGGCGCCCGTCGCCAGCGGCGTGGCGGGCTGGGTGCTCTCGCAGGAGCCCACGCTGAGCGCCGACGAGGTGCACGACCTGCTCATCGCCGCCGCGGTCCAGTCGTACACGATCACGCCCGACGAGGACGGTCACCACGACTACTTCGGCTACGGCGAGCTGAACGCCGAGCGCCTCCTGGCCGTGATGTACCCGGCGGACACGGGCGAGACCGGGGGGAGCACGCCGGAGAAGCCCGGCGGCTGCGCCTGCGCGACCGGCGGCGGGATGCGCGCGGGAGCCCTGGTGTGGATCGCGGCGCTCGCCCTCTGGCGGCGCCGCCGCTGACGCTCAGAAGAGCTGCTTGCGCTGCTGCGAGGGCAGGATGCCCATCGCCTCACGGTACTTGGCGATGGTGCGCCGCGCGATCTTGATGTTGCGCCGCCGCAGCATGTCTACGATGTCCTGGTCCGAGAGCGGGGTCTTCGGGTTCTCGTCCGAGACCAGCTTGCGGATCATCTGCTTGACGCTCTCGGCGGCGACGTCCTCGCCGTTCACGCGCTGAATGCCCGCGTTGAAGAAGTACTTCAGCTCGAAGATGCCGTGCGGCGTCTGGACGTACTTGTTCGTCGTGACGCGGCTGACCGTGGACTCGTGCACGCCCACCTCATCGGCTACGTCCTTCAGGATCATGGGTCGCAGGCACTCCGCGCCCTTCTCGAAGAAGTCCTCCTGGCGCTCCAGGATGCACTTCATGACCTTGTAGATGGTCTGCTGGCGCTTGAAGATGCTCTTGATCAGGAAGTCGGCGCTCTCCAGACGCTCCTTGATGTAGTCCTTCTCCTCGCGCGTGCTGCGCCCGCCTTGCAGGACGGTGCGGTAGTACGGGCTGACCCGCAGGCGCGGCATGCCGTCCTCGTTCTGGAGGATCTGCCACTCTCCGCCCACTTTCTCGACCGAGATGTCCGGAGTGATGTACTGCGCGGGGGCGTCGGAGTAGTCTCGGCCCGGCCAGGGCTCGAGCTCCTTGATCATCTTGTGGTACTCGACCACGTCCTCGTGCTCGAGCTCCAGCGCGCGGGCGATGGCGCTGTAGTTGCGGGTCTCGAGATCGGGGAGGTGCTCGGTCAGGATGCGGACCACCGTGGGGTCCTCGGGCCAGTGGACCTTCGCCTGGACGACCAGGCACTCGATGAGGTCGCGGCTGCCGCAGCCGGCCGGATCGAAGGTCTGGACCATCCGACGCGCGCGCTCGGCGGTCTCCAGATCGGTGTCGGCCTCGTCGGCGATCTGCTCCTGCGTCGCCTCCAGCCAGCCCCGGTGGTCCAGGTTGTGGATGATCGCCATCCCCGCCCGCCGCTCCGGCAGCGTGCACTCCGCCAGCCCGAGCTGCCAGACGAGGTGATCGGCGAGGCTCTCGGACGTGCTGAGCGTGTTCTCGATGGGGGGCAGGTCATCGTAATTGCTCGCCCCGCTCCCCGTCTTGAACGCGCTGCCCGAGCCGTACTCCTCCAGCACCTGGCCCCAGTCTACGGTGCCCTCCTGCGAGCCATTGTTCTGCTCGATGGTGTCCTGGCCCTGCTTCATCGCGTCCGACTGAAGACGCAGCTCGCCGTCGCTCGTGGTGTCGACGCGGGTCCCGGGGATCTCCTCGAGCGTGGGGTTCTCGAGCAGCTCCGCCTGCACGTGCTCGACCATCTCGAGGTGGTTCAGCTGCAGCAGCTTGATCGCCTGCTGCAGCTGCTGGGTCATCACCAGCTGCTGGGTCAGCTTCTGTTGTTGTCTGAGGTCCAGGCCGGCCATGTCACTCCATCCCTCTGCGGGCTCGGATCCCTCTCGGGGCGTTCGCAGCCCGGTCGAGGGCCGCGCCCACTACCGTAATCATACGCAGCTCCAGCGTCAGCGGGGGAGGAGTCCTGCGGGCATCGAAATGATCCGGTTGTCCCGGCCCACCTGACCCTGCATCAAGGCTGGTCGTCCGAGGCGTCCAGGCGGAAGGTGGCGCCCAGGTAGCGCTCCCGCGCGTGGGGGTCGCTGGCGACTTCTCGCGGAGTTCCGCCGATCAGCGGCCGGCCCCCGTCCAGCAGCAGGGCGCGATCGCACACGGAGAGCGCCTCGCGCACCGCGTGATCGGTGATCAGCACGCCGATCCCGCGGGCCGCGAGCGCGCGGATGCGGCCCTGAAGATCGGCGACGGCGACCGGATCCACCCCGGAGAAGGGCTCGTCCAGCAGCAGCACGCGGGGCGAGGCCGCCAGGCAGCGGGCGATCTCCAGGCGCCGCCGCTCCCCGCCCGAGAGCGTGCCGGCCAGGGCCTCCGCCCGCGCCGTGAGCCCCGCCTCCTCCAGCAGCGGGCCCACGCGCCCTGCCTCCCCGAGGCGCTCCAGGGGGACGAGCAGGTTCTGGCGCACGGTCAGGCCCCGAAAGACCGAGGGCTCCTGCGAGAGGTAGCCCAGCCCGAGGCGCACGCGCCGCCAGAGCGGGAGCCCGTCCAGGCGCCGCCCGTCCAGGTGCACCGAGCCGGCGTCCTGACGATCCAGGCCGGCGATCAGCCGAAAGCAGGTGGTCTTCCCCGCGCCGTTCGGGCCGAGCAGGCCGACGATCTCCCCCGGTCGCACGGCGAGGTCCACCCCGTCGAGCACGCGCCGACCTCCCAGCGTGCGGCCGAGCCCCGTCGCGCTCAGCCCCTCCCCTGCGACGGCCGCTCCCACGCTCACCTCGGTCTCACGGCCTCGCCGTCCACGATCAGGCTGCACTGCTCGCAGCGCACGCGCTCGTCGTCCAGCCAGAGGGTGATGCGCTCGCCGCGCATGCGGTTCGATCCCTCGGAGATCACGGGCTCGCCGGTCAGCACGATCTCACCGCTGTCGGCGTCGAGCTCGGCGCGGCTGCCCTCAGCCCGGCGCGCGCCCTGGGTCACCGTCACGGCGCCCTCGCAGGTGGCCTGGCGCACGCGATCGGCGCTGGCGAAGCTGACCGTGAGCGTCTGGCAGGTCAGGGTCACGTCCGCGCGCGTCGCGGTGACGCCGCCCGTGAAGCGCGCGACGCGCCCCTTGAGATCCCAGTCGCTGGTGGGCGCGTTGATCGCCAGGGGGGGCGCGCCGGCGCTGCGGGCGGAGACCTGCTGCCCCTCACCGGCGCCGTCGCGCCCGATCGTCGCCGAGGCCATGCGCAGCGCTGAGCCGTCGTCCGCGATCAGCGTGGCCCCTTCGAGCTGCAACGCCGTCGGCGGCGGAGGGGGATCCGCCGCGCACGCCGCGCCGAGGATCCACCAGAGCATCAGGCCATCGCCTCGACCCCTCCCAGCGGACGCTCTTCTGCGGGCTCACGGCTGGAGCGCGCCAGCCGCGCCTCGACCGCGGCGCGGATGAAGGACACGAACAGCGGGTGCGGCGCGAGCGGGCGGCTCTTGAACTCGGGGTGGAACTGGCAGCCGACGAAGTAGGGGTGGTCGGGCAGCTCGATCATCTCCACCAGCTTGCCGTCCGGGCTGGTCCCGGAGAAGACCATTCCGGCCGCCTGCAAGCGGGCCACGTAGGCGGTGTTCACCTCGTAGCGGTGGCGGTGGCGCTCCTCGATCCAGGTCGAG
>CAZKWG010000384.1:0-7674 GCA_964556105.1 uncultured Enterobacterales bacterium
CACCTCCGGCCGGACGTGGCTGGGGCGCGCGCCGGCCGACCAGACCTCGTGGTCGGGGGCCAGCGTGCGGGCGATCGCCTCGGCGAGCGGAGAGCGGGAGGCGTTGGCGACGCCGAGGAAGAGGATGCCGGCCATGGGATCTCCTTGGAAGACTCTCTATGCCTGTCGCGCGCGCCGCGGTAGCATGGCGGCGATGACGCCGCTCGAGGTCGCCCGGACCTGGAGGCAGGAGGGCCGCTACGATCTCGGCCTGGCCTGTCTGCGCGAGCTCCCCCCCGACGCCGCCGTGCGCGCCGAGGAGGCGCGGACGCTCGTGCGCCTGGGCCGGGCGCGCGAGGCGCTGGAGCGGGCGGAGGACGCGCTCGCCCGGGCTGGGGAGGGAGCGCTACGCTGCGAGGCGCTCCTGGCCCTGGTCGAGGTGGCGCTGGCGCTCGGTGATCCGGGCCGGGCGCGCCCCGCGGCCGAGGAGGCCGCCGAGCTGAGCCGCGACCGCTTCGGGGAGGTCTCGCTGCAGCGGGCGCTGGCCCTGGACGCGCTCGCCGCGGTCCTCCACAGCGCCGGGGACGCGCCGGGCGCGCTCTCGCCCGCCACCCGCGCCGTGGTGCTGCTCGAGCAGCTCCAGGCGGCGCCCTACCACCGGGCCACGGCCCTTCACACCCTGGCCGAGGCGCACCATCGCGCGGGCCAGTACACCCGCGCTCGCGAGGCCTGGGAGCAGTGTCTCGCCCTGCGACGTGAGGCGTTGGCAGCGGATCACCCGGAGATCGGCGCGGCCCTGGATGGGCTCGGCCTCACCGAGCGGCGGCTGGGGCGGGCGCGACCGGCGGTGGCGGCGCACCGGGCTGCGCTGGAGATCCACCGCGCGCGCCTCGGGCCCTGGCATCCCGCCGTCGCCGCCGGGCTGCAGGGGCTCGCGCAGGCCCAGCATCGCCTGGGCGACTTCCTCGGCGCCCGCGCCTCGCTGCGCCAGGCCCTCGAGGTCTCGTTGCGGGCGCAGGGCGCCGATCACCCCGACGTCTGGGTCACCCGCTTCGAGCTGGGCCGGATGGAGGTGGACTGCGGGGACACCGACGGCTTCGCGGCGATGGAGGCCGCGCGCGCCCGTCTCCGCGCCCTGCTCGGGCCGGAGCACCCCACGATCCAGGCCATGAATCGCTGGCTATAGGATCTAGTATCCTGAGGCGCGCAGCAGGTAGGCGGCGCCCGCGCCGCTGCTGGCGCCCGGGGCTCCGACGAGCAGCTCCGCCGCCTCGTTCCCGTCCTGATCGCCGCCGCCGTCCAGCGCCGTGCCCAGCGCGGCGCCGCTCTCGGTCCCCAGGTACTGGATCGCCGCCAGCGTGCTCACCGCCTGGCCCTCGTCCATGCTGATCCCGATCGTGCCGCTCAGCGGCCCGAAGAGCGAGAACACGGCGCCCGACCCCGCCGCGGTCGTGCTGTCTGCGGCTGAGGCGATGGCCAGATCCGGCAGCCCGTCTCCGTCCACGTCGCCCGGGCCGGCGACGGCGTTGCCCAGCGCGACCTCGGTCTCGTCGCCTTCGATGCGGGCGATGGCCACGCTGCCGATCACCACGATGGTGTGCAGGCCCACCGGCCCGGGCAGGATGTAGACCGCGCCCGAGTCCGGCGCGCCGAAGCCCTGACCGGGGGAGCCGATGGCGAAGTCGGAGTACCCGTCGCCGTCGATGTCCCCGAGCCCGGCCATCGACGTGCCCAGCCCGTCTCCGTTGCCGTCGCCGAACATGCGGGTGTCCACGTCGGACATCGAGGTGGGCTCGATGAAGGTGTCGAGCATCCCGAAGATGCCGCCGTTGCGCGGGTCGTCGTCGCCGGCCTCGCCCACCTGGCTGGCGTAGGGCGCGCCCACCAGCAGGTCGGTGTCTCCGTCTCCGTCCAGATCGCCGCCCAGGGCCTGCGAGCCCGCCGCGTCGCCCGCGCCCACGCCGAGGAGCTGGCGATCGAAGTCCGCCAGCGAGGCGCTGCTCTCGACGCTGGTGATCAGCCAGATCTTGCCCGCGCCGTCATCGGCGGCCGGCGCGCCGATCAGGAAGTCCAGCTCGTCGTCGCCGTTGAAGTCGCCGACGCCGTCCACGAAGGCCCCGGCGCCCATGTCGGCGGTGTCGCCGGTCAGGATGATGTCCGCCTCGGACAGCGGCAGATCGTCATCGAGATCCTGGAGGATCAGGTAGACGCGGCCCGCGCCGCTCTGGGCGAGGGGCGCGCCGATGAGCAGGTCTGCGTCCCCGTCGCCGTTCAGATCGCCTGGGCTGCCGACGGCGCTGCCCGCCTGGTCGCCCGCCGCCTCGCCGGTGAGGATCGACGCGGCGTCGCTGCTGTCGAGCCCCCCCGCGCGCCCGCCGTAATAGACCAGCGCCGCGCCCGCGTCCGTCCCCGCCGCGTCGTCGCCGGGGGCGCCGAGGAGCTGGTCGTCCACGTCGTCGCGGTCGATGTCGCCCACGTTGGAGACGGTGGAGCCCAGGCCGCTGGCCTCGTCCCCGCTGATCTGGGTCGAGGCGGCGGCGTCCGCCAGCACCGCGCCCGCCACCGTGCAGGCGCCGGCGGCGGTCTCGACGGTGCCCAGGCAGTCGTTGACCTCGCCGTCGCCGCAGATCTCGGGCGCGCCGGGGAAGAGGTCGGCGTCGCGGTCGTCGCAGTCGTCGCCGTTCTCGACGTAGCCGGCCGGCGCCTCGCAGGCGGCCTGCAGCTCGTCGGGGTTCCCGTAGCCGTCGGCGTCGCGGTCCTCGAAGTACTGCACGATCTGGTCGCAGGTCCCCTTGTCGGCGCAGCCGGAGGCGGAGAGGACGATCGCAATCAGGACAGGATATCGCATCGGATCTATCGCTTCTGGGTGGAGTTGGCGCCCTGACGCTTCTGGAACTGCGCCTCGACCACGGCGGCGGAGCGGCGGTCCATGCCGATGCGGTCGGCCAGCGCGAGCAGCTCGTTCCGGGCGCTCTCGTCGTGCCCGCCCCAGGAGACCATGCGCTCCAGCGCCTGATCGAGGATGAAGCTCTGGCCCTTCTTCGTCACGTCCATGCGCTTCGGGCCGGCGAGCCCGAGCCCGCGGGCGAAGAGCTCCAGCTTCGCCTTCTCCGCGTCTCCCAGCTTCTCGTCGGAGAGCGCCGTGACGGTCGCCAGCAGGAGCAGCGTCTCGCGCACCGGCCCCGTCGAGGTCTCGCCCAGCTCCTCCTCGGTCAGCACCGGGCGGCGGGCCATCTCGTCCACGCTGGCGCCCTCGAGGAACTCCATGAGGAAGGCGTCCTCCTCCTCGGCCAGGTGCCCGTCCGAGCAGCTCACCTCGACGAGCATGCGGGCCAGGACGTCGCGATCGTAGGGGTGCTCGACCGGGTGCTCGGCGACCTGGCGCTCGAAGGGAGACATCATGTTCGCCAGGACGCGCTTGGACACCCAGCGCCCGCCCTTGGCGTCCCAGGCGAACTGGCTCGCCACCGTGCGGAAGGCCTCCACGGCCGCCACCTGCTTCTCCTCCTCGGAGTACTGGGCGGCCGTGCTCTTCCCGGACTGAGACGCGCTCATCGCCGCAGTCGCCATGTCGGACGCCATGCGGCCGACCATGTTGTAGCCGAAGGCGGCGCGGATGGCGTAGCCCACCTGCCGGCGCATCTCGTACCACATCGAGCGCTGGGCGGCGGCGGCCACCTTGCTGCCCATGCCCGGATCGACCTGGAACATGTAGCTGGCCTGCACCTGCTGGCCGCTGGCCGGGCAGCGGAACACGAAGCGCATCGAGCGACCCGCCTGCTTCGCGTCGGCGATCAGCGGGGCGATGGTGGCGTAGTTGATGTCGGACATGACACTCTCCTCGAGATGCGGGCCACGAGCGGGAGGAGAGTGTAACGCGGCGGGGAGGGGGTCAGCGGGGGTGGAGAACGGAGGCGCGGGGCCCTTTCACCTGTGCCCGGCCTTCACGGGCGGCCGTCTTGTTGCGCTAGAGCCCACGCTTGTACTCTGGGCCCACGCCGCCGCTCCTGGCGCACGGGGACCCTGTGCTCGACGTCTTCACCTTCCATACCCTGCGTGAGCTGATCGACGCCTCTCAGCGGCTCGGCGGCTCGCTGCCGCTCTCTCGCGAGGAGATCGCGGCTTCGGCGGGGTTCACGGGGGCCCACCTCGCCAACGTGCGGAGCGAGGCGCGGAAGCTGGGCCCGGATCGCGGTCTGCGCTTCGCGCGGGCGCTCTGGCTGGACATGGAGAGCGCGCGCTTCGCCGAGCTGCTGGTGCGGCTCGCGGAGGCGGACTTCGAGGAGCAGGTCGTCGTGCGCGCGAAGATGGAGGAGGCCGTCCTGGAGCGGCAGGCCGGACAGCGTGAGGGGCGGGCCTTCGCGCGTCCGCCGGTCCTCGAGCCGCTCGCGGAGGGGATGGCGTTGATTCTGCCGCCGCTGCTCTACCGCTCCGGCGTGCCTGTAGAGGCCGCCGCGCTCGCCGCCGCGCTGAGGCCGGCGATCTCGGTCGCGCGGGCGGCGCTCTGGATGAAGCTGGTCGAGCCCTGGTTGGGAGCTCCGCCGCCCTTCGTCCGCGTCCCTGTGCCAGAAGATCCGGCCGGTGTCGCCTGTCAGATCGCGGCCTTGCGCCGAACGTATCACCCGCTGTTCAACGTCCCGCCGACGGCGCGGACCTCGCGGGTGACGGTGGGCGCGATCCCGCGCGCGGAGCTGGGCGCGCTGGCGGCGTTCATCCGCAAGCGGCTCGGGCGGATCGTTCAGAGCGCCGTCCGCGAGCGGGCGCCCGGTGAGCCGCGCGTGCTCTTTCAGGTCTGCGGTCGCGCCTTCTTCGTGACGGAGCCTGCCGAGGCGCGTGCCCACCCCGAGGTCCGCCCGCCCGCAGCGGCGCACCCATCCCTGCGTCCGGTTCAGGCGCCCCCGCGTGGTCCGCGCGTGATGGGCTACGACGACTACAAGCGCTACTTGCAGGACCACTTCGCGTTCCGGCAGGCGGAGTTCCCCAGCCGGAGCTGGAACACGTTCGCCAGGGTGACGAAGCTCTCTCCGCGAACCGTCCGATCCATCGTGGAGGGTCGGCGGAAGCTCATCGTAGGACGGGCCCTCGCGTTTGGCCGCGCGCTCGGGCTGCAGGGCGACGAGCTCGTCCACTTCCGCCGGATGGTCGAGCTGGGCAACGCCACCTGCCCTGTCCGACAGACGGCGCTGCGGGCGGAGATCGCCGCGCTGCGCCAGAAGCACGGCCTGGTCATGGTCGAGAACGACGGCGTGCTGCTCTACGCGCGCTGGTACTACGCGGTGGTGCTGGAGATGGCGTCGCTCGCGGACTTCCGCGCCGACCCGGTCTGGATCGCGGCGCGGCTGCGCCCGCGGATCAGACCGGAAGAGGCCGAGGAGGCGCTCCGGGGCCTCAACCGTCTGGGGCTCCTCGCGCCGGACGCGCAGGGCGTGCCGCGACCCACGGGGAAGATGCCGCTGCTGCCGCCGATCGTCTTGGACGCGGCGACGATTCATTTTCTTCACGTCGCGGCGGATCTCGCGGAGCATGCGCTCCTCCGAGCGCCAGCCTCGGATCTGGCGATGGACGGCTACGTGCTCAGCGTGCCGGCGTCGGCCGTGCCGGAGCTGTTGGAGGAGGTCAGGGCGCTGCAAATGGCCGTGACCGCTCGCGGTCAAGAGGCCGTGGCGCTCTCCCCTGCTGACGATGTCGCGATCTTGATGTTCGAGGCCATCCCGCTGGCTCGGCCACCGGAGCAGCGCCGCGTGCGCACAGGCCCGTCGAGAGGGCCTTCTTGAAATGAATCCAGGATCAGTATACTCTATTCGTGGGATCGGCAGCGCCATGCTCCCTCCCTGAACAGAGTCACGGTCTCTGGAGGTCACATGGTCCGCCGACTGCTCGTCGTCTCGTCGCTGTGGTGTCTGGCCGCTCCACCCGTCTCGGCGTGGGTGGAGTTCGGCGATGGCGGCTACCCCACCAAGCTGCACCAGGCGCTCCGCACCGCGCTCAGCGGGGAGATTCGCGTCCAGGCCGTCCGTTGGGTCAGCATCAAGGGTCGCACGGTCACGGTTCCGCTGCCCCGACCGGTGAACCTCCTCGACGATCCGGTCTTCCTGGCGCCGCCCGGCGAGTGGGCGGACCTCGAGCTGGTCCTCGCCGACGCGCCCCGCGTGGCCCTCCTCGACGGGGCGGACGAGAGCACCTTCGCGCTCTCGGCGGACCCTTGGACGGTCACCCTCGATCGACCCGCGCAGGGCGGCGACCTCGTCGGCGTGACGCTGGCGTTGCCGGCCGATCTTTTGGAGAGGTCGCTCGACGCTACGCAGCTCGACCACGCGCTGCGGGACGCGGCGATCGGGGTGGATCGCCGGTCCCGCTGAGCGCCTACCTCCGCCGGCGCGCCCCGACCAGCGCGAGCAGGCCGAGCGCGACGCCCAACGCACCAGCGGGCGCGGGCGCGTCGGCCGTGGAGCAGGCGCAGCCGCCCTTGTAGTAGTCGTCGAAGCCGTCCACGCTCCCGGAGTCGGGCACGCCGGTCTCGCCCCCGGTGTCGGCCGTGTCGCCGCCGTCCAGGTCGTCGGTGCCGTCCAGCGGGTCGGTGCCGTCCTCCAGCACCTCGTCGCCGTCGGGCACGCCGCCGTTGTCCGTGTCCGCGTCGAGCGGGTCGGTGCCGTGCTCGTTGACCTCCTGGCCGTCCGAGAGATCGTCGTCGTCGGAGTCCGGGTCGAGGGCGTCGGTGCCGGTCTCGTTGACCTCGGTCCCGTCCTGGAGGCCGTCGTCGTCGGTGTCGTTCAGGATGGGGTTCGTGCCCGTCTCGTTGACCTCGGTCCCGTCCTGAAGGCCGTCGTCGTCGGTGTCGATGTCGTTGGGATCGGACAGGTGGGTGTCGACCTCGGCGCCATCGCTGAGCCCGTCGTCATCCGAGTCGGCGTCGAGCGGGTCCGTGTTGACGTCGAAGACCTCGCGGCCGTCGCCGAGCCCGTCGTCGTCCGAGTCGGGGTCGCCGGCGTCCGTGCCGATGATCTGCTCGTCGCGGTCGGAGAGGCCATCGCCGTCCGTGTCCGTGGTGTCCTCGACGTCGTCGGCGGGATCGAAGGGATCCGTGCCATCGACCAGGATCTCCAGCCCGTCGCTCACGCCGCCGTCGTCGGTGTCGCGGTCGTTCGGGTCGGTCCCATAGGTCAGGACCTCCTCGCCGTCGGTGAGGCCGTCGGTGTCGGAGTCGTTGTTCGTGGGGTTGGTCGAGGTGCTGTTGACCTCGGTGCCGTCGCCGAGGCCGTCGCCGTCCGTGTCGTCGTCCAGCGGGTCCGTGCCCGTCGTGCTGACCTCTTCACCGTCGGTGAGGCCGTCGTCGTCGGAGTCGGCGTCGCCCGGGTCGGTGCTGTGGGTGTTGACCTCGTCGCCGTCGGTGAGCGCGTCGTCGTCGGAGTCCGTGTCCAACGGATCCGTGTCGTAGGTGTTGACCTCGTCGCCGTCCGAGAGCGTGTCGTCGTCGGAGTCCGCGTCCTCGGCGTCCGTCCCGTAGACCAGCTCCTCGACGTCGGTGAGACCGTCGCCGTCGGTGTCGGTGTCGTCCACCACGTCATCGGAGCCGTCCAGCGGATCCGTGCCCGAGCCCAGCACCTCGATCCCGTCGGCGACGCCGCCGTCGTCGGTGTCGGCGTCGAGCGGGTCGGTGGTGTAGGTGTTGACCTCGTCGCCGTCGGTGAGGGCGTC
>CAZKWG010000385.1:0-7637 GCA_964556105.1 uncultured Enterobacterales bacterium
GGCCTCCACGAGCGGCGAGGCCTCGGCGGCGGGCGCGCGCACCAGCGGCTTCGCCCCGTCATAGAGCGACTCGAGGGCCTTCAGCGAGAGGGTGAGCAGGTCGAGGGCGTCGGGGTTCGCCGTGGCGATGGCGTCGAGCAGGCGGCCCTCGGCGGCGGGGAGCGGGTGCTCGATGAGGTGCTCGGCCGCGACGGCGACGACCATCGGGTCGAAAGCGCCGAAGAGGGCCAGGACCTGCTCGGGGCGTGGGCCCAGCTCCATCAGGTGCGAGACCGCGGCGGTTCGCACGGCCGCCTCGCCGTCGGAGACGCTGAGCTTGACCAGCTGATCGCGATCGGGGAGGGCGGCGGCGGCGGCGGCGCGGATGCGGGTGGGGCGCGCGGGGTCCAGCAGCGCGGTCAGGCTCCGCTCGCCGGTCAGCGGCAGCAGCTCCCGGGTGGCCAGGGTGCTCAGCGCGGCGGCGGCCAGGACCTCCCGGCTGTCGCCGCTCGCCCGCGCCGCCTCCGACGCCTCCAGCGTGCTGCCCGCGTCGAGCAGGGGCTGCAGCAGCGCGGCGTGCTCGACGCCGTCTATCTTCGCGAGCGCCGCGATGGTCTCGAGCCGGACGCTGACCTCCGGGTCGCTCAGCAGCGCCGTCACCCCGACCCAGCCCGAGGCGCCGGCGGCGCGCGCCGTGGCCACCCGCACGCCGCAGTCCGGATCCCTGGCGATGGCCGCATAGAGCGCGGCGCGAACCGCTGCGTTGAGCTCCAGCGGCCCGCTGGCCCGGACGAGGTAGGCGCGCACCACCGGATCGTGGTCACCCTGCGCGCGCTCGAGGAGGATGGCCTGCTGGTCCGGCGGCAGCGAGGTCGCGGCGATGCGGGCCAGGGCGAAGGCCGCCCCCCGACGCAGATCGCCATCGAGGCGTCGCAGCGCGTCGAGCAGCGCCCCGGTCACGGCGGTCTCCTTCACGCCGGCCACGTTGCGGACGGCGAGGCGACCCAGGGCTACCGCCGCCGCCTCGGCCTCCAGCGGGGGCTTCAGACCCGCGGAGACGCTGGTGAGCGAGGAGAGCAGCGCGGGGATCGCGTCGGTCGTCCCCTGCTTCCCCAGGGCCTCGACGATGGCGGCGCGCACCTCAGGGTCCTGCTCGTCGTAGAGCCAGGCTCGCAGGCCCTCCCCCGTCTCGGGCGTCTGCCCCAGGGCGAAGGCGGCCTCGGCGCGCACGGCCGGGGAGGGGTCGCGGGCCAGCCCCAGCAGGCTGCTCAGGCTGGCGCGGGTGCGAAGGCGTCCCAGCGCGCGCGCCGCGCGAGCCCGGGTCTCGGCGTCCTCGTGCTCGACGAAGCTCTCCAGGGCCAGCGGCGGGAGGCGCATGGCCTCGATCTGGAAGATCGCCTGCGCGTCCTCAGGGGTGAGCGCGAGCGCTGCGGGGATTAGGAGGAGGGGGAGCACCGAAGAAGCCTAACGCATGGAGGTCGGGATGTGCGCAGCGCGCCGCGCGGAAGACGCTCGCACGCTGCCCCTGCGTGTGCTGGAGGGGCTGCGCCGCGATCGGCCCTGGACGACAGGCGAGCGCGTGCTGGTGGCCGTCTCGGGCGGGGTGGACAGCGTGGTCCTGCTGCACCTGCTGGCGCGTCTGCGGGCGGCGCACGGCGGGCGGCTGGAGGTGTGCAGCGTGGACCATGGTCTTCGCCCAGAAGCCGCCGCCGAGGTGGCGATGGTCGGCGCGCAGGCGCAGGCGCTCGGGCTGCCCTTTCATCCGATCTCGCTGAAGATCCAGCCCGGCTCGGACGTCCAATCCAGGGCGCGGGACGCGCGGCGGGCGGCGCTGCGGGCCGTTGGCGCGGACGCCATCGCCACCGGCCATCAGCAGGACGACCAGGCGGAGACGGTGCTGCTGGCGCTCCTGCGCGGATCGGGGGCCAGCGGGCTCGCCGCCATGCGCGCCGTGGACCGCCCCTGGTGCCGGCCGCTGCTGGACGAGCCGCGCGTCGTGATCGAGGCCTGGGCGCGCGCAGAGGGCCTCTCCTGGGCGGAGGACCCCAGCAACCCGAGCTCGCTGCGCGGCGCGCTGCGGCGGCTGATGCCGGCGATGGAGGCCCTGCACGGGGGCGCTGGGCGCGCGCTGGCCCGATCGGGTCGGCTGCTGGCGCGCGAGGACGCCCTCCTGGAGGCGCTGACGGACGAGGCCTGGTCGCGGGTCAGCCGCGACGGCGGGCTGGCGCTGGAGCCCTTTCGGCGGGAGCCCGAGGCGCTGCAGCTTCGCCTCCTGCGCCGTCTCTGCGCGGGCGGCCCGGCGCACGTGCGCGCGGACCAGCTCGAGCGCGCGCTCCCATGGGACGCGACCGAGGGCGCGTCTCTCCCGTTGTCTGGCGGTTGGAAATTGTTGGCCAGTGACGGTCTCCTTCGCGTGAAGGCTCCGGCTGAGCTTGCGCCAGGGTAGACTGATCCCCCATGAAGTCCTGGTCTCTGCTCCGCCCCCAGCGGGTGCTCCCGCTGCTGCTGCCCGCGCTCTCCGCGTGCACGTACATCACCGAAGAGGAGATCGCGCGGCGCGAGGATCTGGACGGCGACGGCTACCCGGTGGGCGAGGACTGCGACAGCGAGGACGCCAGCGTCGGGCCGCCCTTGGACTGGTACGTCGACGAGGACGGCGACGGGTATGGCGGCGAGACGGTGCTCAGCACCGGCTGCGAGGGGCCCGACGGCGGGACCTCCAGCGCTGGCGACTGCGACGACACGAACCTCGACGTGGCGCCAGGAAAGCAGGAGATCTGCGGGGACGCGGTGGTCAACGACTGCCTGGGCTCCCAGGAGGGCGCCTGGCTGGCCTGCGGCTGGAACGGCAAGGAGGACGCCGCCACCACCGGCGTGCGGCTGCTGGGCGAGAGCGAGGCTGACCTGGCGGGCTCCGCGATCCTCGCGCCGGGGGACATCGACGGCGACGGCGAGCAGGACCTGGTCCTCAGCGCTCCCGGCGCAGCGCTCTACCGCGGGCGGATCTACCTGCTCAAGGGGCCGTTCGAGACCTTCACCACCCTCGACGACCTGGGGCTGCGCATCCAGGGGGAGACGGCGGGCGACCTGGCGGGCTACGCCACCGCCTCGCTCGGAGACATCGACGGCGACGGTACGGGCGATCTCGGCGTGGGGGCGCCGGCGCGCGGGGCCAGCGAGCTCGACCTCTGCCGCACGGGCACGGCCTACATCGTCCTCGGCGTGCCCTCCCTCGACGACCTGGGCGGCGCGGACGGGCGCTTCTCGGGCGCTTACGAGCGGGCCTGCACCGGCCACGCCATCAGCGCCGCAGGGGATCTGGACACGGACGGCTACGGAGACCTGATCGTCGGGAGCCCGGCCCTGGCCGGCGGGATCGGGCGCGCCTGGGTGCTCCCGGGGAGCGCGCTGGAGGGCGCCACGCTCGAGGAGGACGCCGTGGGGCTGACGGGCGAGGTGGGCTCGATGCTGGGCTACGACGTCCACGGCGGGGACGACCTGGATGGCGATGGCCTGCCCGAGCTGCTCCTCGGCGCGCCGGGCGGCGACGACGAGACGCCCACCCTGTTCATCGTCGCGGGCGCCGAGCCAGCGGCGCTCAGCCTGGACGACGCGGTCGCCCTCACGGCGGGCCTCAGCACGGTCATGTTCGGGTCTTCGGTGCTGGTCTTTGGTGACAACGACGGAGACGGGCTGAGCGACGTCGCGGTGGCCGCGCGGGCCGACGAGACCGAGCGCTCGAGCGCGGGCGCCTTCTTCGTCCTGAACAGCCCTCCCCCGACGGCGTCCGACAGCGTCGTCGCCGTCGCCGACGCCGAGGTCTATGGGGAAGAGGCGGGCGGGGCGCTTGGCTTCTCGCTCGCCGCCGCGGGCGACGCGGATCGCAACGGCCACGACGACCTGGTGGTGGGCATCCCGGGCAGCGATCTGCTGGAGACGGACAGCGGCGCCGCCCTGCTCGCCCTCGCGCCGCTGGCGGGCATCCTCGACGTGTCGGACGCCGGGCCGCAGGTCAGCGTGGCGCAGCAGAACCTCAACCTGGGCGTGGCGGTGGGCAGTTTCGAGGACCCCCGTGGAACGACGCTGATCCTGGGCGCGCCCACCGGCGAGGGCGAGGTCGCGGAGGCCGATCAGGGGATCACCTGGATCGTCCGGGTCCCCACCTGGTGAAGCGCGCGGCTATACTGAAGGAGGTCGGGCGCTGGAGCGAGAGGATGCGTCGCGCGTGTGGAGCGCTGGTCGTCTGCGTGGGGGTGCTCTTCGGGGCGCCCGCCCAGGCGCTCGCGGCCTGCGCGTCGCCCACGCGCTCCGGAGATCTGATGCGGCCCTTGAGCGAGGGGCAGGCTGCGTTCTCGGCCATGGACGGGGCGGCGTTTCAGGCGGCGGACGCGACGGCGATCGCCGCGCTGCGCTGTCTGGGGGAGCCGATCACCGCCCAGGGCGCGGCGGCCTGGCATCGGCACGTGGGCCTCTCGGCCTGGCTGGTGGACGATGTCGCGGGGACGCGCGCGGCCTTTCGTTCGGCCCTGACCTTGCAGCCGGCCTGGCGGCTGCCCGAGGAGGTCGCGCCGCCGAACAACCCCC
The DNA here is from genome assembly GCA_964556105.1 of uncultured Enterobacterales bacterium. GTDB lineage: Bacteria > Myxococcota_A > UBA796 > UBA796 > CAZKWG01 > CAZKWG01. The sequence goes on from CAZKWG010000385.1 coordinate 4,564, forward strand.
TGGCGAGGCTCTACGACGAGGCGGCGACCCTGGGCGCTGGCCCCGACGACCCCATCTGGGCGGAGACCGGGCTGCAGGTGCTCATCGACGGCGGCATCGCGGACGCGCTCCCCCGAGAGCGCCCGGTCGTGCTGCAGCTCCTCTCGGCGGACGGGCAGGTGCTGGAGACGCGCTCGCTGGCGCCGGGAGACGCGCTGCCCCCTCAGGTTCACCGCGGGCCCGCCCCGACCCCGACGGTGGCCATCCCTCCCGCCACGGAGACGGCCGCCGCGGAGCGCGCCGCGCCTCGTCGAGGGCTGCTCGTGGGCGCCGGGGCCAGCGCGCTGGTCGCCGGGGGCCTCTACGGCTGGAGCGCGATCACGCACGCCCGCTACACCACGCCGGGTCTGGCGGATGACGCGGCGCTGGACGGGCTGGTCACGGCCAACCACGCGCAGGTCTGGACCGCGGGCGGGATGGGGCTGCTGGCGCTCGGCCTCGGGGTCGGCGCCGTCGTGACGTGGTAGGGGGCGGGATGTCTGGCCCGGGGCGCCGCCGCTACGAGATCCTCTCCACGCTGGGCCGGGGGGGCTTCGGCACGGTCTATCGGGCGCAGCTCCTCGGCGAGGGCGGCTTTCGCAAGACGGTCGCGCTGAAGGTGCTCAACGACGATGTCGGCCACCAGGCCGAGCTGGCGCGGCGCCTGCGGGATGAGGCGCGCATCCTCGGGATGCTCCGCCACCGCGCGGTCGTGCAGGTGGACGATCTGGTCGAGCTCGACGGCCGCTGGACGGTGGTGATGGAGCTCGTGGACGGCGTCGATCTCGGCGTCGTGGTCGAGCACGGGGGGCTGCCCTTGCGCCCGGCGCTGGAGGTCGTGCAGGAGGTGGCCAGCGCGCTGCACCTCGCCTGGAGCGCGCCCGGCCCCAGCGGTCAGCCCCTGCGCATCGTCCACCGCGACATCAAGCCGGGGAACATCCTGGTCGGGCGTCAGGGCGAGGTGAAGATCCTCGACTTCGGCATCGCCCGCGCCGAGTTCGGCGACCGCGAGGCGGTGACCCGCTCGGTCGGGTTCGGCAGCCCGGAGTACATGTCGCCCGAGCGCCTGGAGTGGCAGTCGGGCCCGGAGGGCGACCTCTACGCCCTGGGCGCGGTGCTCTACGAGCTGCTGGCGGGGGTCCGCTTCGGGATGTCCTCCGGCCACCCCGCCCGCCACCAGCGCCGGGTGGACGAGGCGCTGGCCGGGCTGCGGGAGCGGCTCGGACCCGCGGGGGAGGGCGTGACGGCGCTCATCGGCGGCCTGCTGGCCTATGAGCCCGAGGATCGCCCGACCGCGCGCGCGCTGGAGCGCGCCTGTGACGCGCTCATCGTCGCCGCCGGCGGGGAGCGCCTGCGAGACTGGGCCGAAGAGCACGTCCCAGCGCTGCAGGGCCGACAGCAGCCGCTGCGCACGGATGTGCCGACCGGCAAGATCCTGGTCGAGGCCTCAGCCCAGTCGCAGCACACGATGTTCCTACAACCCCAGGAGGAGAGTCTCCCGGAGGCGAGCCCTCAGGAGGGACCTTCTCCGCCCAGTCCCGCCCCTTCGCAGACGGCGCCGATCAGCGCGCAGGCTCCTCCTCTGCTGGATGAGGAGGGACCGGACCTGCCCGCGCCGACCCGGCGGCCGCTCGGCGCCATCGCGGCGGCGGGCCTGTTGATCCTCGCGGCCGGCATCGGCTTCGCGTCCTGGCCGGACGATCCCGCCCCGCCCACCGAGCCGCCCGCGCTGGCGACGGCGGTGACCGAGGGCCCCGCCGCGTCGACGCCCGTCCCGGAGCCCCCGGTCGAGGCCCCCGCGATCAGCGACCCGACGCCGGTCGAGGCCCCCGCGGCGCAGGCTCCCCCGGCGACGCCCGCCGCGCTGTCCACCCGATCGAGCGAGCGGCGCCGCGCGGCCGAGCGAGAGGCGCCGGTCGAGGCGCCGACGGCCGAGCCCGACCAGGGCGGCACCGTGATCCTCACCGGAGACGCCGAGAAGGTCACGCTGCAGCGCGGGAGCCAGCGCTACGCGGCGCCCGGCAGCGTGCCCGCGGGCACCTACGAGGTCCTGGTCACCTTCCCCGATCGGGAGCCCATCGCCAGCGGGAGCGTCAGCGTGCTCGCGGGGGGCAAGCTGACGCTCTCCTGCAGCGCGCAGTTCAAGCGCTGCAACGCGCGCTGAGCAGCCTTACTTCTTCACGCCTTCCAGGCTGATGATCAGGCGGACCTCATCCGAGAGGCCGTCCGGCGCGGGCCGCATCCCGAAGTCCGTGCGCTTGATGTTGAAGACCGCCTCGGCGCCGCTGCGCGTGCCGCCCCAGGGGTCCTTGCCGGTGCCCGTGCGCTCGAAGTCGAAGGTGATCTCCTTCGTCACGCCGTGCAGGGACAGGTCGCCCGTCGCCGTGAACACGTTGTTGCCCTTGGCGCTGACCTTCTTGCTCTTGAAGGTCATGGTGGGGTACTGCGCGGCGTCGAAGAAGTCCGGGCTCTTCAGGTGCTCCTCGCGCTTCTCGTTGTTCGTGTCCACGCTGGCCGTCTTGACGGTGATGTCGATGACGGTCTTGGTGGGGTCGGCGTCGTCGAAGACGAAGGTGCCGGCGATGTCGTTGAAGCGGCCGTAGAACCAGCTCGCCTCGAGGTGCTTGATGCGGAAGATCGCGCTCGAATGCGCGACATCGACGTTGTAGGTGTCGGCGGCGATCGAGCCGGGAGACCAGACGAGCGCGCCGAGCAGAGCGAGAGGGGCGAAGACACGTGGGAGGGACATGTTCAGCTCCGGAAGGGTGAGGCGACGCAACTCACTGCGTACGCCGCCTTCTTATGCTGCTCTGCCGGCTCCGAGTAGGGCGCGACGCCGCGAATCACTGTTGCGGTGCGCGCAACGATCCGACCAGCTTCTCCACGCTTGCGCGCGCGTCGCCATAGAACATCCGCGTGTTCTCCCGGAAGAAGAGCGGGTTCTCGACGCCGGCATAGCCCGCGCCTCGACCGCGCTTGCTGACGATCACGTGGCGGGCCTTCCAGACCTCGAGCACCGGCATGCCGTAGATCGGGCTGGACGGATCGTCCATCGC
>CAZKWG010000386.1:0-7632 GCA_964556105.1 uncultured Enterobacterales bacterium
CCACCAGCTCGAGCAGGCCCTCCAGCACGCGCGCTTCCGGATGGACATCCTGCCGCAGGATCCGGGCTTCGCCGGGCGCGCCGCCGGCTACCGCCTGCTGCTCTCCGGCCTGCCGGGCACGGGCAAGACGCTGGCGGCCGAGGCGCTCTCGGCCGCGCTGGACCGGCCGATGATCCGCCTGGATCTGTCCTCAATCCTCTCGAAGTGGCTGGGCGAAACGGAGAAATTCCTGAGCCAGGTCTTCGAGGCCGCCGAGGCGGGCGGCTGCGTGCTGGTGCTGGACGAGGCGGAGGCCCTCTTCCGCCAGCGCGAGAGCCAGGGAGACGGCGGCGGCGGCGGCGACGGGATGAAGACCGTGGTGGCCTATCTGCTGGTGCGGCTGGAGCGCTTCACCGGGGTGCTGGTGGCGACCACCAACCGCAGCAAGGACCTGGACGAGGCCTTCTTCCGGCGCTTCGACGACTACATCGTCATCCCGGTGCCCGACGAGTCCACCCGCCTCGAGCTCTGGCGGCGGATGCTCGGCCTCAAAGGCCAGCCCGAGCGCGAGGCGAACCTGGACCTGCCGCTGCTGGCCCGCCGCTTCGCCATCGCCGGCGCGCTCATCCGCGGCGCCGCCGTGCGCGCGCGCGCCTGGGCCAACGGCCTCAACCGGCCGCTGGACATGCCGCTCGTGCTCGCCGGCCTCGCCCGCGAGCTGGAGAAGAACGACAAGACGAGCAACGAGGTCTACGCCGAGCCCTGGCGGGCCGAGGTGATGACCCTGCTCAAAGGTCCGGCCTGATCGCGCCTCAGATGCCCATGCCCAGGATGGCGGCGCGGATCGCCTCGCCGCGCGCCAGGAAACGCCCGGCCTCGCCCGCCGCCTCGACGATCACCAGGCGCCTCCCGTCGGGGAAGACGGCGACCCAGTAGGAGTCGTCCTCGGCGCCCATGGGGGCGGCCAGCTCGATGAGGTAGCCCTTCGCGCCGCTGGCCTCGACGTCGCGCTCGGCGACGAAGGTGTAGCCGGCGTCCAGCATGCGCTTCTTCAGGGCCTCCTTCCAGAAGTCCAGGGTCGCCTCGGGCTCGTGCTTCGCCGTGCGCACCTGGAAGAGCACGCCGTCCGGGCTCACGGCGCGGAAGGGGCGTGCCTTGTCGTAGGCGGCGAAGCCGTCAGGCGCGGCGACGGTCACGCCGCGCAGCTTGCGGGCGGGGATGCCCCCGCGGAAGCCCTCGATGAGGTCGGCCAGGTTCACGGAGTTCAGCCAGGGAAAGGAGCTCTGGCCGTCGCGCCGGGGGGCGGCGCGCTCGCGGAACTGGAAAGACACCGTGACCGTGGCGTAGTCCACCTGGTTCTCCAGCAGGCGGATGCGTCCAGACAGGTTCTCGATCTCGCCGATCAGGCTGGTGACCTGCTGCTCGACAGTGACGACGGCGTCGGCGTGCGCCCCGCCCAGCACCTCGAGATAGCGGGCCAGCACGGACTGCCGCGCGCTCAGCCGGCTGCGCAGGTCGTTGAGCGTGGCGCTCATGTCGTCGCGGCTGTAGCCCTTCGTCACCACCAGCCCGAGCGTGCTGGCGTAGCCGAGCAGCGTGTCGGTGGCGGCGACAGGGACCCGCAGCACCACCTGCTGCGAGGCGAGCGTGGCGAAGTAGCCGTTCAGCTCCTTCGTCTTCGCCAGCAGCGCCTCGGCGGCCACGTCGCGCTTCGCCACCTTGATGACCATGCTGGCGCGGACCTGGGCCTCGGACGGGGCCTGCGCCGTCGCCTCGGGGGGCGCGACGCTCTCCGCCCGCGCGGGGCCGGCCAGGCTCGAGGAGAGGAGGAGACCGGAGAGGAAGAGGCCAGAGAAGCGCGTTCCCATCAGCTCTGCCCCCCGCCGATGACCTTGAGCACGGCGTCCTTGTAGCGCGCCTCGACCGTCTCGTTCGGGAAGTAGACCTCGACCAGGTAGAGGTCGTCGCCCACGACGCGCACCCCCACCATGTAGCGGTAGGGGTCGTCCGTCTCGCTGACGAAGCGGATCAGCTCGTAGGTGCCGACCGTCGACACGTCGGCGCTGGCGAACTCCGGCGCCATGCGCTCGCGGATGGCGCGCACCCAGAAGGAGGCGTCGCCCTTCGGGTCGTTCTCCAGCTTCGTCGTCCAGATCACGGCGCCGTCCGCGCTCTCGGCGATGAAGCGCTTCTTCACGTCCAGGGGCACGAAGCCCGTGGGCACCTCCATCTTGGACAGATCGCCGGAGAGGGCGACGTCGCGCCGGAAGGGCGAGAGGCGGTGGATCCAGCCGAAGCCGATCGGGTCCTGGCCGGGGGCCTGTGAGGCGAAGGCGGGCCGGGCGACGACCTCGACGGTGACGCGCGACATGCTGGCCAGGGCGGACAGCGTGCGGATCTGGCCCTCCATCACGTCGATCTCCTCGGAGAGCCGCCGGATCTGAGCCAGGATGCTCAGCTTCTCGCGCTCGTCCTTGGCCTGCGCCAGCAGCACGACCAGGCGGTCGCGGGTGGTGCGGGCGGTGGCCAGCCGAAGGTCCACGGCCAGGAAGGCGTCGGTGACGTCCTCGGCCGTGATCGCGCGGTCGAGCACGTCGGCCAGCTCGAGCACCTGCTTCATCGTGTCGTCGAAGCGCTCCACCGGCACGCGCACCGTGACGCGGCTGCTGCCGAGCTGCTCGACGAAGCCGCCCATCGACTCGGCCAGCTTGACCACCTGGTCGAGCAGCTCGGCGGTCTTCGTGGCCTGGAGCTTCGCGTAGCCGTTGTAGTGGATCATGCGCGCGGCCGGCTTCGGGTCCTCGGCCAGGGGCTTCTCGGGCGCCTGAGCGGCCGGCGCGGGCCTCGGCGAGGAAGTCGGGCTGGCGCTGGCGCCAGAGGCCTCGGAGCGACCGCGCCCACCCTTCGTGGTGGTGCTGCGGGTGGTGGCGACGGTGGTCTCCGCCGTCTGGTAGGAGCGCTCCATGGCGACGCCTGGGGAGAGGCTCGTCGCCCCTCCGAAGCTGTCGTCCATGTCCGCGGGCGGCGCGGGCGGCGGCGGCGGCGCCGACTCCGCCATCGCGTAGCCATAGTCTTCGTACATCGTGGCCTTCTTCGCGCAGGCGCCGAGCATCATCAACGCGAAGAGGGTGAACAGGGACAGGAGCAGACCTCTCATGGGCACCCTCAGGCTGACGCGCGAAGCTCACCGCGCAGCGAGTTCGTGAACGCGCGGGTCACGGTCACGCTTACAGTGCGACCGACCAGCGCGAGCTCTCCCGGAAAATTGATCATCTTGTTGGTGCTGGTCCGGCCGCAGATCACGCCCTCGTCGTGGGCGCTCGGGCCCTCGACCAGCACCGACAGCGTCGCGCCCTCCAGCTCGCGGTTGCGCTGGAGCGCGAGGCGGCGCAGCAGCGCCTGCAGCTCGGTGAGCCGCGCGGAGGCGACCTCGTCCGAGACCTCGTCGCGGTCCACCAGCTTGAGCGCCGCGGTCAGCGGCCGGGGCGAGTACTTGAACGAGAACGCGTTGTGGAAGCGCACCTCCTCCACCAGGGACATCGTCTCCTGGAAGTCCTCGTCCGTCTCGCCGGGGAAGCCGACGATGATGTCGGTGGTCAGCGCGAGATCGGGCCGCGCGTCCAGCAGATCGCCCACCAGGCGGAGATAATGTTCCCGAGTATAGAAACGTTTCATGCGCCTGAGCACCCGGTCCGAGCCGCTCTGAACCGGCAGGTGCAGGTGGCTGGTCAGGTTGGGCAGGTCGCGGTAGGCCTGCACCACGTCGGCGCCCATGTCGCGCGGGTGGCTGGTGGTGTAGCGGACGCGCTGCACCCCGGGGACGGCGGCGACGGCGTAGAGGAGCTGGGCGAAGGTCAGCTCACCGGGGACCTTGAGCCCATAGGAGTTGACGTTCTGGCCGATGAGCGTGATGTCCTGCACGCCGCGCGCCGTGAGCCCGCGCACCTCCTCCAGGATCTCCGCCGAGCTTCGGCTGACCTCAGGGCCGCGCGTGAACGGCACCACGCAAAACGTGCACTTGTTGTCGCAGCCCTTCTGGATGGTGACGAAGGAGCCCACGCTGGCCCCAGCCGCCGGGTCGAGCTCCGCGGCGAAGACATAGTCCTCGCGGTCCAGGAATTCCGTGTCCAGGACCTGCCGCTCGGAGGCCGCCGCCACCAGGGAGCGGATCTGGGGGATGGCGTCCGGGCCCATCACCAGGTCCACGTCGGGGTAGCGCTCCAGCAGGGCCTTGCCCTCCTGCTGCGCCACGCAGCCCGCCACCGCCAGCGTCAGCGGTCGCATTCGTTTGAAGCGCCGCATCTCGCCCAGGAAAGAGTGCAGCTTCTGCTCTGGCTTCTCGCGAACCGAGCAGGTGTTGATGATGACGAGGTCGGCCAGGGCCGGGTCCTCGGTGGCCGCGTAGCCATCACTGGCCAGCAGCGCCCGCATCTTTCCGGTGTCGTAGACGTTCATCTGGCACCCGAAGGTGCGGATGTAGACGTGCTTCATGCCACGCTCCAGCCCGCACAGGGTAACGTTGTGGCGGAGGATCGCCATGCGCCCCGGACTGCTCCTGCTCCTGCTCCCCGCCTGCACGCCTGAGACCGCCGACAAGGGCGAGAGCCCCGCGCCCGAGGAGACGGGCGAGACGGGCGCCGAGCCGACCGAGACGGGGGAGACCGCCGAGACCGCGGACTCCGCTGACTCCGCCGAGACCGCCGAGACCGCCGAGACCGCTGAGACCGCAGAGCCGGGCCCGGACTGCGCGATGGAGGTGGCCGGCGACCTGCACGTGGACGAGGGCGAGACCGTCACGCTGAACTTCACCTGCAGCGGGGTGGTGCGCACCGACCTGAGCTTGAACCTCGACGATCTGAACCGCGACGCCGTCTTCGACGAGACGACCTGGACGCTCACCTGGGAGACCGACCTCAACGACGCCGACGCCTACGAGCTCGACCCCGAGGCGTCGAACGGGGCGAAGCTGGACGTGACGCTCTGGGTCTCGGACGCCTTCTGGGACGAGGACAACGAGGCGGTCGACGCCGAAGAGTACCAGCTCGAGGACGGCCTGCCCGTCTTCCACCTCGACGTCTCCGACGAGATCAACAGCAGCTACGACACGCCGGGCACCCTGGTCTACCGCGGCAAGACCTACGCCATCGAGGCGCAGTACCGCGGGGCCAGCAGCTACTACTACCCCCAGAAGTCGTTCACGCTGGACTTCTCCGAGGACGACAAGTTCGAGGACGACGACTTCGGCTGGGGCAAGGCCGAGTCGCTGGTGCTCCAGACCACCTTCGACGACAACTTCTACTTGAGGAACCGCCTGACCTACTGGCTCTGGGGCGAGCTGGACGACGACAACATGGCCATCCGCACCTTCTCGGCCGTCGTCTACTTGGAAGGCGAGTTCTGGGGCCTCTACCAGGTGCAGGAGCGGGTGGACGAGGAGTTCTACGAGGACCGCGACCTGTCCCACTACGGCAACGGCTACAAGGGCATCGACCACAACGCCAACTTTTATGCCACCGACGTCTACGGCAGCACCAAGTCCTACTGGTACAGCGGCTACGAGAAGTTCATGGGCGACCCCGAGGCGGGCGAGGACGGCGCCTACGACGACCTCTCCGAGCTCGTGGAGTGGACCGCGACGGCCTCGGCCGGCGAGTTCCGCAGCGGCCTGGACGAGCGCTTCGTCCAGAACGAGATCTTCGACTGGTTCATCCTGGTCACCTTCGTCGGCGGCTGGGACTCGGGCGGCAAGAACCAGATCGTCTACCACGACCCCGACAGCGACGACCCCTGGCGCTTCGTGCCCTGGGACTTCAACGCCTCCTGGGGCCAGCAGTGGGAGACCAGCCGCGTCAGCTCATCCTACTTCGACGAGTTCACCTGGGCGAACAACCTGTTTTATCGCTCGCTGAACGACACGGCCCTCTCGTATGCCCTGTGGAGCCGCTACCGCGCGGCCCTCTCCGGCCCGCTCGACGCGGACACCATCCTGACCCAGGCGAAGAGCTGGCAGGAGGAGGTGAAGTTCGCCGGCGCGCGCTCCTGGCGAAAGTGGGCGGACAGCTACCACTCGTACAGCGGCTGGTCGAGCACGCGCGCCTACTACGGCGACTGGACCACGCCCGACAGCGAGGCGGAGTACGTCTACGGGTGGATCTCCGAGCGCTGGACCACCGTGGACGAGGCCGTCCGGGCGGAGGGGTACTGAGCGCGGCCTACAGGTCCAGCCGCACGCCCAGCTCCACCACCTGATTGGGCGGCAGCTTGAAGTAGGCCGTCGCCGGGAGCGCGTTCTTCGAGAGGAAGGAGAAGACGAGCTCCTGCCAGCGCTTCATGCGCCCGGCGTTGCTCGCCACCAGCGTCTCGTGGCCGATGAAGTAGGTCAGCTCGTCCGCGCGCACCGGAAGCTTGAAGCGCTCGATGGCCAGGCCCAGCGCGCTCGGCACGTCCGGCTCCTCCATGAAGCCGTAGTGGACGATGACGCGCCAGAGGCCGTCGCCCATCTCGTGCGCCTCGACCCGGCGGCTGAGATCGACGCGCGGGGTGGAGTCGATCATCACCGTCAGCAGCGCGACCGTCTCGTGCAGGACGTGGATGCGCTGGACGTGGTGCGTGAGGATGAGCGGGATGTACTTGTCCGTGGACGCCATGACGACGCAGCCGCCGTGGACGCGCACAGCGCGGGTGTCGATCAGCTCCTGGTGGAAACGGTCGAGCGGCCAGGCGTTCTTGGAGAAGTGCTCCGCCAGCAAGAGGCGCCCCTTCTTCCAGGTGAACATCACGGCGAAGGCCACGAGGCCGGCGAGGATGGGGATATAGCCGCCGCTGCCCAGCTTCACGAGGTTGGCGGCGAAGTAGGGCACGTCGAAGCTCAAGAAGAGGATGAGCAGCGGCAGCGCGCGCGCCAGCGGCCAGCCCCAGCCGCGCCGCATGACGTAGAAGAAGGCCGTGGACGTGATGCAGAGGGTGCCAGTGACGGCGATGCCGTAGGCGGCGGCCAGCGCGCCCGAGCTCTTGAAGCCCAGCACCAGCGCGATGCAGGCGGCGGCCAGGCCCCAGTTGATCTCCGGGCTGTAGATCTGGCCCTCGGCGGAGGCGGAGGTGTGGCGGACGGTGACGCGCGGGAAGTACCCGAGCTGAACCGCCTGGCTGGTCAGCGAGAAGATGCCCGAGATCAGGGCCTGCGAGGCGATGATCGTCGCGGCGGTGGACAGCCCGACCAGCGCGTAGGTCATCCAGCCCTTGGGCACCTGCGAGAAGAAGACCGTGGACGCGACCTCGGGGTTCTCCAGCAGCAGCGCGCCCTGGCCGAGATAGTTCAGGAGCAGGGCCGGGAAGACGAAGCCGAACCAGGCCATGCGGATGGGCTTGCGGCCGAAGTGGCCCATGTCCGCATAGAGGGCCTCCACCCCGGTGAACGCCAGCACGACCGAGCCCAGGGCGATGAAGGCGTGGACCTTGTTCGCCAGAAAGAACTGCACCGCGTAGGTGGGCGAGATCGCCCAGAGCACCGCGGGGTTGTGCAGCATGTTCACGACGCCCAGCGCCGCCAGCGTCCCGAACCAGACGATCATCACCGGCCCGAAGAGGGCGCCGACGCGGGCTGTCCCGCTCTTCTGGATGGCGAAGAGCGCCAGCAGCACGCCGCAGGTCAGC
>CAZKWG010000387.1:0-7601 GCA_964556105.1 uncultured Enterobacterales bacterium
GGGTCCAGCCGGCGTCGTTGCCGATCACGCCGACGACGGGGATGCCCTGGCGGGCCATGGCCTCGAATTCGAAGCCGTTGAGGCCGAAGCTGCCGTCGCCGTAGATGATGAAGACGGGGCTGTCGGGGCGCGCCAGCTTCGCCGCCATGGCGTAGCCGGGGCCGACGCCGAGCGTGCCCAGGGGCCCCGGATCCATCCAGTGGCCCGGCCGCCAGACGTTGACCACCTTGGCGGCGGTGCCGACGATGTCGCCGCCGTCGCAGATGATGCTGGCGTCCTCGGGGATGGCGTCCGCCAGCTCCTTGGAGAAGCGCAGGGGGTTGACCGGCGCGTCGTCGCTGTTCATCTCCGGCAGCATCTTCTCGTAGCTCTTCTTCTCGCTCGCCCGCAGCTCGGCCAGCCAGCCGGCGTCCTTGCGCGAGGCGGCCTCGGCGAGCTGGCGCATGACCAGCCCGGTGTCCGCGTGCAGGCCGACGGCCGCCCCGCGGTTGTGGCCGATGACGTCGGGGTCGAGATCGACCTGGATGATCTTCGCGTCCGGGTTGACCGACTGCCCGTAGCCGAGCCGGAAGTCCCAGGGGGTGCCGAAGAGGGCGACGACGTCCGCGCGGCCGAGGGCCTTCGAGCGGGAGAGGCGGAAGAAGCGAGGATCATCGGGCCGGATCGCGCCGCGGGCGCCTCCGCTGGTAAACGCCGGGATGTCGTAGCGCTCGAGGAAGCTGTGGATCGCGTCCCGATACGGGCTCCACCACCACTGGGTGCCGATGAGGGCGACCGGGCGCTCGGCCTTGGAGAGGAGGGCGGCCGCCGCGTCGATGGCCGCTGGATCGCCGCCGCCGACATGGCTGGTGCGGTAGTCCACGGGCCAGGTGAGGCCGGTCTCCTCTTCGACGTTCATCAGCAGGTCGAGCGGCATCTCCAGGAAGACGGGGCCCGGCACGCCGGTCGTCGCCTTGCGGAAGGCCATGGCCATGAAGTCGGGGATGCGCCGCGTCTCGGGGACGGTCGCCGACCACTTGGTCACGCTGCGCAGCAGCTCGGTGTGCTCCATCTCCTGGAGGCTGCCCATGCCGCGGAAGAAGCTCGGCCCCTGTCCGCCGATGAGGATCATCGGCGCGCCGCCCCGCCAGGCGGTGGCCGCCGCCGTCACCGCGTCCGTCACACCCGGGCCCGCCGTGACCGCCGCGACGCCGGGCTTTCCCGTGGCGCGCGCCCAGCCCTCGGCCGCATGCGCCGCGCTCTGCTCGTGGCGTGTGTCCACCACGCGGATCCCCTCGTCCAGGCAGCCATCGTAGATGTGCTGGATGTGGCCGCCGCAGAGGGTGAACAGGTGCGAGACGCCCTCGCGGGCGAGGGCGCGGGCGACGAGGCGACCGCCGTGGAAAAGCATGGAGGGCTCCATGGTCGTTGGGGGGACAGGGGGCTCTTCGGGGGAGCGCCCTGCTTATCCCGCCGGAGGCGGCACGCGCTGCCAGAAGGAGGCTCCGATGAGCTGGAGCTGCTTGTAGCGGGGGGCGAGATCCACCGCGCTGCGGAAGGCGATGGGCCAGCGGCTGCCGAAGAGCGGCAGGTCGAAGAGGCGCACCTCGAGGCCGCCTGTCCCGTGCAACCGTCGGCTGGCGCCCTCGTTGTGGGCGGGCTCCAGGTAGGTGCCGGCGCGGAGGCGCACCCTGTCCGGCCAGACCTCGACCTCGGCCCCCGCGCGCGGCTCCACCGTCGGGCGCGCGCCGCGTGTGCGCTCCTCCCCGAGCATCCAGGCTTCGGGCGAGATCCCGTCGCGCACGGGCGTCTTGAACACGGCGTCGATCGCGAGGCGGGTAGGGTGCCGGCGCAGGAGGGTCGGCCCAGCCACGCTCGCCCAGGCCAGGCCCACGGCCCCCTGGGCCGGCATCACCGCTCCTTCGACACTGGACCCTGTTCCCATATTCCGGTCAATCCCATAAGACTGCATGGAGACCGCCATGCTCAGCCCCGGAGGCGGAAGATCGACCTGCAGGCCGATGAGCGGCGCGACCGTGAACCAGCGCTCCTCGGCGTCCGCGCGGGTGACGCGCCCGAGCGCCAGCGCGGCGCCGAGGCCGAGGTGGACGTGCCCGTTCGGGGAGGCCAGCGCGACCACGGTGTGCAGCTCGCCGTCGTCCATCTGGGACTCCTGGCCGACCGGTCGGCTGCGCGTCGCGGTGAGCATCGCGCTGAAGCCGACGCGGCGGACCAGCACACCGCCGCCCACCATGGCCATGGTCCCCCGAAAGGAGGCGTCGCCGAGGTTGGGCAGGTCGGAGCCGCTCCAACCCAGGGTGGAGAGCCGGGCCGCGCCATCCAGCAGCACGACGTCGTCCTTCCCTGGCTTTCGACGCGTCATCACGCCAGGGACCAGCACTGTGCCGGCCACACCGTGGGCGAAGGCGATCCCCGCGCCTCCCATGCCGAGGCGATCGCTGGGGGCGATCACGTAGTCGTGGCTGAGCTCGAGATTCTGGGCGAAGGCGAACGATGTGACGAGGAGCGCAGCGGACAGCATGGTACTGGATCCTAACCCGCTGGCCGCGCGCAGAGCGGGCGTCCGGCGCTTGCGGCGGGTCAGAGGTCTGGCTATGGCGCGGCGATCCCAACGGAGCGCGCGTGTCCGAGCCAAAGTCGTCGAACATCACCTGGCATGGCCCGCTGGTCACCCGGCCCGAGCGTGAGCGCCTGCTGGGCCGTCGCGGCTGCACCGTCTGGCTCACGGGCCTCTCGGCCTCGGGGAAGTCGACCATCGCCTGCCGGCTGGAGCAGCTCCTCCTGGAGCGGGGAGCGGCCGCCTACGTGCTGGACGGCGACAACATCCGGCACGGCCTGAACCGCAACCTGGGCTTCTCGCCAGAGGATCGCTCGGAGAACATCCGTCGCGTCGGCGAGGTCGCGAAGCTGTTCACGGACGCCTGCAACATCGTCATCACGGCGTTCATCAGCCCCTTCCGAGAGGATCGCGAGCAGGTGAGGCGGATGATGGCGCCGGGGGACTTCATCGAGGTCTATATCGACACGCCCCTCGAGGTCTGCGAGGCGCGCGATCCCAAGGGCCTGTATCGCAAGGCCCGCGCGGGGCAGATCCCCGAGTTCACGGGTATCTCCGCGCCCTATGAGCCGCCGCTCGCCGCGGAGCTGGTGGTCCGCACGCCAGACCGCACAGTGGACGCCTGCGCGCAGCAGATCATCGATCACCTCGTCTCGCGCGGCTACCTGAAGGAGGTTTGAGAGATGAAGCTCGTCTCGGTGCTCGGGGTCGGCTCGCTCGCCGCGAGCTTCTGCTGCTGTTGTGGGAGCCCGGATGAGCTCGAGGCGCGCCTGAGCTCGCTGCTCGGCTCCGAGGCTGCGCCGGTCGAGGCCCCCGCCACGCCGGAGGCGACCGCCGCGCCCGTGGTGCAGGAGGAGGTGGTCATCGGCGTTCCTCCTGGATCGACCAGCCAGCCCGCCCCTGAGGGCATCTTCTATCGCTACACCCACCCGACCCTGCCCGTGGCGAAGGCCCGGCAGTTCCACGACGGCTGGTTCCGTCGCAAGGGCTGGCAGCCTCAGGTGGACGCGGCGACGGCGACGGGCTGGACCATGGAGGCGGTCAAGGGGGATCAGCGGATGATCATCGACATCCAGCCCCTGGGCGCCGAGGGCGTCAACGTGATCTTCAAGCTGCTGTAGCGCGTGTAACAGACGTTACACTTATGCTACTTGCAGAATATCGTCGCGAAGGGCGTCCAGCGCGGGCTGGCGGTCGGCGAAGCGGGTGGTGCTCGCGGCGCGGACGAGCATCACGCCGCTGCCCAGCCGGCCGAGCACGTTGGCGAAGACCAGATCGCTCGACGTTCGCGCGAGCTGTCGGGCGGCGATCCCCTGCAGCGCGTCGTCGTCGGTCTCCGGCGGCGCGGCCTTGAAGCTCACCAGATACAGGCTGGGATCCCAGGTCTTGAGGTGGTCCACGATCTTCGGCGTCGGGCGCAGCGTGAGCGTCAGCTCGGGCATGCCCGAGGAGAGCTTGCCGGCCAGCGTCTCCGCCTCGTAGTCGCCGACGGCGGCGGCGTGCACGACGACGCCCCCGGTGTTCGCCTCGACCCAGCGCTTCATGCGCGCCATCAGGTCTCGCGTCGAGGTGAACTCTTCGCCCCGGAGCTCGGGCGCGCGCAGGTGCGCCTCGGCGCTGCCCATCAGGTGGACCGGGCAGCCGGCGGCCTGCAGCGCCCGCCCCAGCCAGACGCCGGTGCCGCCCGAAGAGAAGGCGGAGATGTAGCGCATGGCGTCGATCGGGTTTCGGGTAGCGCCGGCCGTGATCAGGACGGGTCTCATTCAGTCCTCGCGGGGAGCAGCAGTCTATTCCGCGGGTGCGGCCGACGCCTGTCGGACGGCTGTCTGAGGCGCTGATGAGGTGGCTCGACTAGAGGATGTCGCAGAGGGGTTGATGCAGACGATCACGGGTCTCTCGAACGACGCGCTCCTTCTTCGGCACGCGCGCCCGGGCATGCTCGGCATGCTCGCGGCCTGGTCCACCGAACGTTTTCTGCCGGAGCTCCTCCGCTACGCGACCGGCGCGCGGGTGGTCGGCGGGCAGGGCAGCCCGAGCCTCTGGTCTCACTGCTTCGCCGTGGTGGATCGGAAGGTGCGCGACGGCTGGGAGGAGATCACCATCGTCGAGAGCACGTGGATTCCGCCCGAGCACCGCATGGATCCGGGCGCGCAGGGTGACCCCGACTGGGACGGGCCGCAGCGCTCGGTGGTCCTGGCGCGGCGGGTGGGCGACGGTCGGCTGCGGGGACACGACGAGCGGCGCTCGCTGCGGCGCTACCGGGACCCGATTCATACGCCGAATCTGGCGCTCTTCGACCTCGGGCTGGACGCCGCCACGGTGGGCACCTGGCGGGCGCGGGTCATGTCCTCGCTGGAGCCGCGGCTGCGCTACGCGGGCACCGAGCTGGTCGGCACGCTGGCGGCTGGGCTGATGGGCAGGATGGACTGGCCGAACCCGCTGGACACGCCCGACGCCCACTGCTCGGGCTATGTGCGCGCGCTCTTCGATGGGCTGGCTCCGGCGCTGGACACGCTGCGGATTCACCCATCCAACACATCGCCCGACGCGATGTACCATCACCTCTATGGGCGCGTGCCGGCCTGGCAGATCCTGCGCAGCGTGCGTCCGCGGCTGCCTCGAACCCGGGACGCGCTGCGCGAGCTGGGCACCTTGCACGTCTGAGGCGTCGCGCTCAGACCCCGCGCTCAGACCCCGCGCACCGTGTCGAGCAGGGTCTCGGTGGGCAGGCGCGAGCTCCAGCTCAGCTCGGCGCGCGCTTTCTGGTCATCCAGATACCAGAAATAGGTGGCGAGCTCGAGCTCGGCGCGGGAGATGGGCAGGTCGAAGCGGGGGCCGTCGGCGTTCGGCGCGGGCAGCCAGGAGAGCAGCTTGCGGGTGGCCTTCGGCAGGGTGAGCAGAGGAGGCTGCATCCCGGTCAGGTCGGCGAGGCGACGATAGAAGTCCGCCCAGCTCCAGTTGGCGCCGCCGAGCAGATAGCGCTGGCCCGCGGCTCCCAGCGTGAGCGCGCGCTCGACCGCCACGGCCACGTCGCGGACGTCCACGAAGGAGAGTCCGCCGGACGGCGCGGCCTGGAGCTGGCCCTGCAGGAAGAGGACCACCGAGCGCGTAGACTCCTGGTTGGGGTCGCCCGGCCCGAGCAGGAGGGAGGGGTTCAGCGACACCACCTCGAAGCCCGCTTTGTTCCTGCGCATCGCCTCCTGCTCGGCGAAGAGCTTGGCGCGATAGTAAGGCCAGGTCTGGATGATGGGCAGCGGGCTCGGGGCGCGCTCGTCCAGGACCTGGGGCTTCCTGGAGACCGCGATGGTGCCCGAGGAGGAGAGGTGGACGACCCGTCGCACCCCGCGCTCGGCCGCGACGTCGAGGGCGTTGCAGGTGCCCTTGACGTGAACGTCCCAGGTGCGGGCCGCGTCGTTCAGCTCATGCGAGACGCGGCCGGCGGCGTGGACGAGCACCTCCACCCCGTCCATGGCCCTGGCCAGCGACTCCCGGTCGAGCACATCACCCCGGACATGGGGAACATCCGCGTGTAACGGGATGTTACGGGCGAGTCCGGTCACCTCGTGGCGCTCGGCCAGCCGCCGCAGGAGGTGGCGGCCGAGGAAGCCGGTCGCCCCCGTGACGAGGATCTTCATACGCTGACCCCGGGCTCGGACAGGTTGAAGACGCGGGCCAGCTCAATCAGGAGCGGGATGTCGTTTGTCTTGATGATCCCGCTGATGAACTCCGCAGGATCGGGGATGTAGCCCTGCCGAACCATCTTCGTGAGCAACTCCTCGCTGGTCTTCACGACGCAGTCCGCGGCGCCGCCCGTGGGGCGACCGGGCTTGATCTCGCAGCTGTCGGCGCGCACGGAGACGGTCCAGCGGGGGCCGCCCTCGGGGCCGAGCGAGAAGTACCAGGTGATGGGGCGCTCGACCCGCGCCGGATCGTAGCGGCGCCCGAGCTCCGCGAAGACGTCGTCGATCTTCGGCGGCTGCGGCGCGACGTCCTCGGCGGCCTGCTCGGCGCTGACCTGGCTGAGATCGACCATCGAGCCATCGCGCAGCGCCTCGACCGCCTGCTGGAGCAGACGGGTGATGACGCGGGCGGCCTCCGACGCGCGCATCCCCTGGGTGAGGCGGCGCATGTCGGCGATCTCGAAGGGCGGGCCGATGTTGACGGTCAGCTTGCGCCCGCGCGGCACAATGGCGCCCTTGGGCAGGACGGTGGTCGTGTTGCCCAGCCACATCGGCAGCAGGTCCACGCCGGTCTCCAGCGCCAGCTTGCCCACGAGGGGCTTGAAGGGCTGCAGGCTGCCGTCGGGGCTGCGGGTGCCCTCGGGGAAGATCAGGACGACGTTGCCCTCTTCGACCACGCGCCGCGCCTGCTCGAAGCTGGCGCGGAAGCCCGCCTTGCGGTCGAGCGGCTCCAGGTTGGTGAGCTGCTCGAAGTAGGCGACGAGGTACTTGTTGCCCTCAAAGAAGTAGTCCTTGGCTGCCAACGCCACGATACGCGAGCCGTAGGGGCCAAGCGCCATCTTCACCAGCCCCATGTCCAGGTGGGAGCTGTGGTTGCTGACGACGATGACCGGGCGGTTCTGCGGGATGTAGGCGCTGCCCGTCACCTTCATGTCCAGCAGGCGGTGGTAGAAGGCGTGCTGCCCCATGCCGAGCGCGTTCTTCAGCGGGCCGGCGAGCATGGCCGGGATCTCCACCTTCTCCGCGATCTTCTCTTCGCCTTCCGCGACGGGCGCGCTCTCGCCGAGCAGGCGGATCACGTCGCCGACGGTCTCGCAGCGGCTCAGCGCGTCCACGCCGGGGCTGCCGCCCTCCAGCGCGTCGAGGGCGGAGGAGAGCTCGACCCACATCAGGCTGTCGAAGGCGAGATCCTCGATCATGCGCTGGCCGAGCTCCAGCCTGCCCTCGCCCTTGCCGGCCACGGAGGCGATGGCGTGGGCGACGGGGCCGTGCAGACCTTCGCCGCGGGCGCCCGGGCTCAGGCTGGCGGCGACGATGCGCTCGAGGACCGCGCGGACCTCCTTGCGCTTGACCTTGCGGGTGGC
>CAZKWG010000388.1:0-7601 GCA_964556105.1 uncultured Enterobacterales bacterium
CGTCCTCGCCAGGACCGGGAGGCGCGGGCGCGAGCAGGCGGCCGACCAGCTCGGCCAGCGCCTTGTTGGACAGCTCCAGGCCGGCGCGGTGCGCGTAGCGCTGCAGCGCGTCCTTCATCTCGGTCGCGGTGGGGTAGCGCCGCGCCGGGTCCACCTCCAGCGCGCGCGCCAGGATGACCTCGAGCTCCACGGGCAGATCCGGGCGGGCGACGCGGAGCGGCTCGTAGCGCCCCTCGCGGATCGCCAGGCTGGTGTCGGTCTCGCGGGAGCGACCGAAGGGGTTGCGACCGGTGAGCATCTCGTAGATCAGGATGCCCAGGCTGAACAGATCGCTGCGGGCGTCCAGGGGCCGGCCGCTGGCCTGCTCCGGGCTCAGGTAGTCGAAGCGGCCCTTCACGACGCCCGAGAGGGTCTCCAGCGCCTTGACGCTGGCCTTGGCGATGCCGAAGTCCGTCAGCTTCACCTCGCCCTGGTGGCTGAGCAGGACGTTGCCGGGCGTGACGTCACGATGGACGATCTGCAGGTTCACTGCCTGTCCGTCGCGCTGAACCTGCCGCGCGTGAGCGTACTCCAGCCCTTTGAGGACCTCGATGGCGATGAAGATCGCCTGGGCCACGGGCAGCTTCTGGCCACGCTCGCGGCAGATGCCCATCAGCCGCCCGAGATCCGGGCCGTCCACGTACTCCATCGCGATGTAGGTGGTGCCGTCCACCGCGCCCAGGTCCAGCACCGAGACGACGTTGGCGTGGCTCAGCAGGCCAGCGATCTTGGCCTCGTCCACCAGCATCGCCACGAACTCGGGGTGGCTGGACAGGTGCGGCAGGATGCGCTTGATGGCGAAGGTGCGCTGAAAGCCGCCTGGACCATCGAGGCGCGCCTTGTACAGCTCCGCCATGCCGCCGACCGCGATCCGCCCCATGAGCCGGTACTTTCCGAAAGTGGTCGGCTGGGCGTCCTTGGTGTCCGGGGTCTCGAGGGCGGCTCGGGGGTCAGGGAGTGGAGGGCGGGGGCCAGCGGGAGCTGCGAAGCGAGAGTGTATCGCAGCGGAGGCGCGCGCGAAACGGCGGGGATCGGCGTCGGGCTACCAACCCTCCTCCCGGCCCAGCGAGCGGTAGAGCGTGTGGCCGATGTCGGTGGCGCGCGCCCGGAGCTGGCGCAGCACGGGCGTCGGGTTCTCGCGGCGAAGCTGGCGACGAATGGCCTCGAAGTGCAGCGCGCCCAGGTAGAGGTGAACCCAGCGGCTGGCTCGGGTCTCCTGGAGCAGCGGCTCATAGGCGCTGTCGGGGACGGCCAGCGCCGCGCCCACCAGCAGCTTCCCGAACAGGACCATCTCGGCGAAGTCCGCGCGAGAGGCGCGCTCGACGAGGGCCTCTCCTTCGCTCCTGGCCTCGTCGTAGCGACCAGACACCAGCAGCAGGCGCCCGCGCTCCGCCGCGACGAGCTCGCCGCTGTGCCCGATGCGCCGCGAGGTGACCACATGCAGCGCGCCCGGCAGGTCGCCGGCCAGCCACAGCCAGCGCCCCATGGCTGCCGGCCAGTGATCGTTGACCGACTGCACGCCCCCCGCCTCGTAAGCAGAGATCGCGCGCTGGGCCTCGGCAGGATCGGCGGCCTGAACCGCTGCCTCGAGCACGAGCGGCCAGATCTCGGCGGTGATCCGGGCGGTCCCGAGCGACTGCCCGATGGTCATGGCCTCGTCGAGGAGCTGGCGGCCCGCCGCCCGGTTGCCGCCCTCGATGGCCAGCCGCGCCTGATACATCGAGGCATAGGCCAGCACGAGCGGGTCGCCGTGCAGCGGCTGAATCTGGCGGCAGCGGGCGAGGCTGGCGGCGGCCTGGTCGCGCTGCCCCAGGTAGAGCTGCCCAGCGGCGAGGTTGGCCAGAAAAGCGCCCTGTCCGCGCGCCATCGCCGAGCTCGCGCAGCGCTCCGCCATCTCCTCGCACAGGCGGGTGCCCTCGCGGGTGCGGCCGGCGTAGAGCAGGGCCGCGGAGAGGGTGGTGGCGATCTCCACCTCCAGGCGCGAGAGGCGGGGAGATCGGCGCGCCGGCACGATGGGCGGCAAGGGCAGGGAGGGCGGCGTCGGCGGTCCCAGGCTGGACGGGGGCTCCGGCTCCGACGCGTTGTCCGAGGCGACGCGCCAGGCGGCCTCGCGCGCCAGCACCAGCGCGCGACGGCAGTCGGTCAGCGCCTCCTCGACGTTGTCCCGCTCCAGCCGCGCCAGCGCCACCTGCCGCAGCAGGTCGGCCGCCAGATCGGGGTGGGTCACGGCCGCCCAGCCCGCCCACTGCGCCCCGTGCTCGATGGCGATCTTCAGGTCGCCGTTTCTGGCCTGCCAGATGACGTGGATCAACGCCGCGAGCCCGTGCTGCTCCGTGGTGCGAGCCAGCCCGCTCAGGTGGTCGAGCGCGTCTCGCCGCACGGTGGAGGGGCGGAGCTCCAGGGCGGCGCGGAGCCGCGCGAAGGCCAGGAAGAAGTCGTCGGGGCCGGGGCGCCAGAGGTCGTGGAGCTGGACCCAGCGCTCGGCCTCGCTCGGGTTCGCCTGGTCCATGGCCAGGCGGATCGCCCGTCGAAAGGAGGCCCCGTCCGGAGCGCGCGCGTAGACCCGGTGGATGACCCCGCGCAGGAGGCGCTCCTCCACGGCGGGAAGCGACTCCCAGGCGCGCGCGGCCTCCAGATGCAGGAGATCGGTGTCGGCCGGGCGGGCGCGGGCCAGCCGCAGCGTGCCGTGATCGCTGAAGGCCAGCCAGATGGCGTCGTCGCCGCCGCGGGTGTCCTGCAGGGCGATGCCGTAGTCCGCGGGTTGGACGACCACGAGGTGCCCGGCCGCCATGAGCGCGTCCACCTCGTCCGTCAGCGCGCGCGCCACGGCGTGGGGGAAGGGCGCCTCGAGCACGGAGAGGCGGATCAGCCCTGGGGTGGGCTCGCGCATCGGCCCCGCGGCGCCGCGGAGGGTCGCCAGCGCGCGCCAGCCGCGGCAGGCGGACTCCAGCGGGGTGCTGCCCGCTCCCAGGGGCAAGGTCATGTCATGGGGCACGAGATCGGCGAGCAGCTCGCTCTCGCGCTCCGGCGCCCAGGCGGGAGGCGAGCGGCTCGGGAGACCTGGGACGGGTCGGCGCGAGGTGCCCCAGAGCAGCACCCGCTTCGGCAGCAGCCCGCAGAGATGAGAGACCACGGCCGAGGTCCCGGGATCGGCGTCGTCCAGGTTCCACATCACGACCGCCACGGGCGCCTCGCGGGCGAGCACCCGGGAGAGCGCGATGGCCAGCGCGTCGGGGCGAGGCGGATCGACGAAGGGCTCCCAGACCGGCACCGGCAGCTCGGGCCAGAGCGCCTGGAGCAGCGGCGCCTCGTCGCCCGCCAGCCGCCGCCGTTGCTCGGGCGAGCGCGCGCTGAACAGCGCCGAGAGGATCGCCCGCAGCGCCCCATACGGATGGTCGGGCGCGCATGCTCCGCTGACCGAGCGGTAGCCGCGCCGGTACCACATCCAGCGCGCCTCCTGCACCATGCGCCGGCGCCCGCTCCCCGGGTTGCCGATCACGGCGACGCTCCCCTCCAGCAGCGGCGCGGCGTCGCCGGCGTAGCGCAGCGGCTCGGGCCAGGGGGCAGGAAGGAGGGGCTTTCCCGTCGCCACGGCGTCCAGGATGCGCTCGGCCTCTTCGGCCGAAGGGCGCTCGTCGGGATCGAGGGCGCACAGCCCATCCACCAGCTGCGCCAGCGCCAGCGGCACCTGAGGGCCCTGCAGCAGCAAGGTCGGCCTCGGGCGTCCTGGTTGGGCGGAGGAGGCCGGGATCCCGCTCAGCGCCTCGTGCAGCATCACGCCCAGCGCGTAGCGGTCCACCCGCGCGTCGTGCGGCAGGCCGACCCGCTGCTCGGGCGCCATATAGGCGATCGTGCCCGCAAAATTCCCCGACTCGTCCTGGCCGGCGCCAAAGCGCATCGCCCCGAAGTCCAGGATCGTGATGCGCCCGTCCTCGGCCACCATCACGTTGGCGGGCTTCAGGTCGCGGTGCGCGAGCCCCAGGCGGTGCATGCCGGCGAGCGCGTGGGCGACGCCCGCCGCGGCGCTGGCCAGCCGGCGGATCCGGTCCACGAGCGTCTTCGGCTCGGCCACGTAGCGGTCGAAGGTCTGCCCGCGCGCGACCTCCATCGTGAAGAAGACGTAGCCCTGGTCGCTGCCGACATCCAGCACGCGGATCACCGAGGGGATGCGCAGGGTTCGCAGGCGCTCGAACTCGCGCCTCAGCCGCTGCTCCTGGCTGCCGTCCTCGCGAGGACGGGCCTTGAGCGCCACCTCGTTGCCGTGCGTGTCGACCGCCAGCCACACATCTCCGTCCCCGCCGCGGCCGAGACGGCGCTGCAGTCGATAGGCGCGGAGGCTCAGGCCGGGCTCGAGGGGTCGCACGATGGCAGACCTTATCAAATCCAGCCTGTCGCGACCATCTTTCGAGCGATGAGGGTAGCGGCGGCCATGGTGGTGTACTGCGGGTTCACGCCCAGGCTGGTCGGGAAGACGCTCGCGTCCGCGACAAAGAGACCTGGCAGCTTGTGAAACTGCCCGTCCGGGCCCACCGGGCTCTGCGCCGCGTCCAGCCCGATGCGGCAGGTGCTCATCGGGTGCGCCGTGTACATCGAGAAGTCCTGCCAGGTGGTCTGCGCCAGCGCGGCGGCGAAGCTCTCCGCGCTCTCGTGGACCCCGACGCCGCGCACGGGCGCCAGGATCTTCTTCGCGCCGCCCGCGAGCAGCACGCGCGCCACCGTCCTCATCGAGGTCTTCGCGCGCGCCAGGTCCAGGGGGTGGAGCTTGTAGCTCACGTCCGCGCGACCGTCGGCGTGGGCGCGCACCTGCCCCGCGCCCGTGTCGCTCAGCAGCGAGATCACCCCGCAGAGGTGGGGCAGCACGCGCAGGCCCTCCTCGAGGCGCGGGCCGATGTAGCCGAGCGCCGCCAGCACCACCTCGGGCGGCGCCGTGAACGCGTGGGGCAGCGAGCCCGGCTCGTCGGGGACCTCGAACCAGGCCCCCTGCGTGGCGCCGCGCCAGAGGTAGATGGGCTCGTCGCAGATGCCCAGCACGGCGCCGCCCGGGTGGATGTGCAGCTCCTCGCCGACCCGCCCCAGCCCCGCCGCCAGCCCGCAGCTCCACAGCAGGCGAGGCGTCCCGATGGCCCCCGCGCTGAGCACGACCCGCCGCGCCCGCACCTCCACCGTCCCGCCCGCCTCGCCGGTGTCCGGGTCCCAGGCCCGCCCGCGCACCCCGACGGCGCGGCCCTTCTCGACGATGACCTCCTCTATCTTCGTGTCCGCCTGAATCAGCGCGCCGCGATCGACCGCTCGAGGCAGCAAGGTCAGGTTCACCGTCGCCTTCCCGTTGGTCGGGCAGCCGAAGTTGCAGGCGCCGCAGCCCTTGCAGTCCGGCGTGTTGCGCGGCGCGAGCCCTCCAGGGTAGCCCAGGGCCAGCGCTCCGCGGGCGATGAGCCGGTTGTTCTCCCCGGCGTTCTCCGGGCGCGCGGGCCCGATGCCGAGGATGGCGGCGAGCTCGTCATAGATGGGATGGAAGCTGGCCGGACCCCAGGCGGGGTCCTCGAGCACCTGCTCCCACTCCTGCAGCACCCGCTCCGGCGCTCGAAAACACAAGGCAGAGTTGATGAGCGAGCCGCCGCCCACGCCGCGGCCCGCGGCCACGGGGAAGTAGGTGTCCCCGCGCGCGGTCATCGCCCCCGCCTCCTGCATGTGGTAGCGGGCGGTGTGCGCGTAGTTTAGCCGAAAGCGGCTCTTTGGAGGACCCTCCTCGATCACCACCACCCGCGCGCCCGCCTCTGCCAGCGCCCGCGCCGCCGCGCTGCCCCCGGGGCCCGAGCCGACGATGACCACGTCCGCGTCCAGCACCCGCCCTGCCCCGACCTGCGCGAAGCCGTCCGCATGCGGCGCGGGGAGGATGAGGCCGGAGACCATGGGCGCTGCGAGGTTCACGGTGCTCATCGGCCATAGCCACACTTGTAGAGGCTCGGGACGATCCCACCCACATCCGGGTGCGTGGACCAGCCCTGACCGAGGAGGACGACCAGGGACTGGACCGCCGAGCGGAGCTCCAGCAGGTCGCTGTCGACCCAGGCCATGAACGCCGCCGAGCGCGCCTGCTCGTCGAGCGCCCGCAGGCCCGCGCCGTGCTCCAGCGTGCACAGATCGTCGAGGGCGTTGATCAGCACCCGGATCAGGTCGCGCGTCGCGGCGGGCCAGGTGCCGAGGATCGCGTCGAAGAAGTGGTCGAGCTCCGCGTCGGCGCCGGAGAGCGGGCAGCGCGAGGTCGCCGGCCACACCACCCCGGCGATGGCGCGCAGCAGCTCCGCCTCGTTCTCCGAGAGATGCTGGAAGGCCGAGCCCGGCTCCCGGTGGTACCAGCGGAAGGTCAGCGCCCCCGCCCCCGCGAGCGTCGCGCCCAGGGCCGCGCCGGCCCCGCCCAGCGTGAGCATCACCTGGCGCCGGGTGGGCCTCAAAACTGCTCCAGCAGGCGGGCGACCTCGATGGCCGCCTCCGCCTCGGCCTGCGCCTCCAGGCCGGCGCGCTCGAGCTGGCTGATGTCCTCCGCCAGGTTGCGCACCGCCAGATCCGCCAGGCGGCGATCGCCCGTGTCCGCCAGCTCCTGGAGTCGGCCCAGGGCGCGTTCGACCTCGCTCATGAGCGCCTCTCCCCCCGCCGCGGCCGCCAACGCGGGGGCGCTGCCCTGGACGACGCGCCGCGTGCGGCAACGTTCGGTGAGGTAGTCCAGCGTGTCGGCCAGCCGGTCCAGCGACGCCTCCCAGGAGCCGTAGATGGCGTTGACCCGGCTCAGCTCGGCCTCGACCTCGGCGCGCGTCTCGGGCAGGATCTCCGCGTGCTGAGGCGGCGCGGGGACCTCCTCGGCCACGTAGCGCGCGCGCTCGCCCAGCTTGATGAGGAAGGCCCGCACCCGCTGCGTGGCCATCCCGTACTGCCCGGCGGCCGCCACGAGATCCGTCTTCGGGTCGTCCACCGCCGGCAGCGGACCGAGCTCCGGTCGCGCGCGGGCGGACTCCGCCAGGTGCGCGCGCAGGGTCAGCAGGGCGCGCGCCTTCCAGACCAGGCCCAGCACGCGGCGCATCCCCGCCTCGCGGCGCTCCAGCAGCTCGAGATCCTCGGCGTAGCGGGCGGCGAGCTCGGCGCGCCCCTCCTTCTGGGAGATCGTGCGGAAGCGCTCGTCCAGGTGGGTGCGCTGGGCGCGGACCGCCCCCAGGCTGTTGCCGAGCTGGTCCTCGAGCAGCTCCAGCTCGCGCGGATAGCGCCGGAGATCGTCCTTCTCCGGGGGGCTCGCCTTGGAGGGCGCGGGCGGCGCGCTCCCGCGAGGGCTCGGCGGCGCCTGCTCGTCTGTCAGCACGCCCGCCTCCTTCGGGCGAGGGAGGGCGCGTCGAAACAGGCCGGGCAGCTCCACCAGCGCGTAGATCCCCAGCGCCGCGAGCAGCGCGAAGACCATCAGCACGGGGATCAGGATCGCCGCCAAGGGGTGCCCCTCAGGTTTTCGGATCGGAGGAGGTTCTCAGCTCGAGGCTCGTCTGGACCTCTCCCGCTCCCTCTTCCCGTAGCCCCGTCAG
>CAZKWG010000389.1:0-7600 GCA_964556105.1 uncultured Enterobacterales bacterium
CCGTTCAGGCGGTGAACGCCCTCCCAGACCTCGGCCATCCCACCACGCCCGACAGGGCGTAGCAGATCGAAGGGGCCGAGGGGGATGGAGGGCGCGCCCATGTGCGGAAGTTAACCTATGCGACGATTACGAACACGCGGCAGAGACGAAACATGGCTTGCTCCCTGCGCAACCGTCTCAGGGCAGCAGCTCCTGCACGACGAGGTTCGCGAGCTTTCCATCCAGCTCCGCCTTGTGCGCCTTCATGAGCGCGCCCATGACCTTGCCCTTGTCCCTGGCGCCCGTCGCGCCCGTCGCGGCGATGGCCTCCTGCACCCACAGGCGCGTGGTCTCGAGATCGGCGAGCTGCGGCAGGTAGGACTCGATGAGCTTCATCTCCGCCAGCTCGGGATCGGCGAGATCGGCGCGGCCGGCGCCGCGGTACGCGTCCACGCTCTCCTGGCGCTGCTTGGCGAGCTTGCGCAGCACCTCCTGCGCCTTCTCGTCGGAGAGCGACGCGGAACCATCCTCTTTCATCGCCAGCAACAGCGCGGCGCGCATGTTGCGGATCCCGCTGAGGCGGACGGCGTCCTTGTCCCGCATGGCCTGCTTCAAGTCTTCTGAGATCTGCTCTACGATCCCCATGGATACCTCCAGCCTGTGACATAACGCGGCAGCGTCGGTGGTAGACTGCGCCGCTCGGAGGTTCCATGTGTCCCAAGCCGATCGGCAGCCCCTACCTCGTCTCCTGGCGGGAGCCCTTTGTGGTGCGCGAGGCGGCGACGCGCGCGCCGAAGAACGCCCCCGAGGACGAAGAGGCGGAAGAGCGCCTCGCGCGCGCGGTCTCTGAGATCGCCCGCCTTCAGCGGCTGCTCTACGCGGACAATCGGTGGAGCGTCCTGCTGGTCTTTCAGGCGATGGACGCCGCGGGGAAGGACGGCACCATCCGCGCGGTGCTGTCCGGGGTCGATCCGGCCGGGTGCCAGGTCTACTCGTTCAAGCGACCCAGCTCGGAGGAGCTGGACCACGACTTCCTCTGGCGAACGGCGCGCGCGCTCCCCGAGCGGGGGCGGATCGGGGTCTTCAACCGCAGCCACTACGAGGAGGTCCTCGTGGTGCGGATCCACCCAGAGTTGTTGGTGGGGCAGCGCCTCCCCGGTGTGGACACGACCCCTGGGCCTCGCCGCCTCGCGCGGATCATGAAGGATCGCTACGCGTCGATCCGCGCGCACGAGCGCCACCTCGCGCGCAACGGGACCCTGATCCTCAAGTTCTTCCTGAACGTGTCCGAGGAGGAGCAGCGAGAGCGCCTGCTGGAGCGCCTGGACGATCCGGACAGGAACTGGAAGTTCGAGGAGAACGATCTGGAGGCGCGCGCCCGCTGGGGGGACTACATGGACGCCTACGAGGAGGCGATCTCGGAGACCTCGCGACCCTGGGCGCCCTGGTACGTCATCCCCGCCGACGACAAGAAGCACATGCGCATGGTGGTGGCGGAGACGGTGGTGCGCGCGCTCGAGCGCCTCGAGCTGCGCTACCCTGAGGTCTCTCCAGAGCAGAAGGCGCGCTACGCCGCGCTACGCGCAGCGCTGGAAGAGCAGGGCTGATCTCACTCGGCGAAGAAGGGTGAGAGCCAGACGCGCCCCTCGGAGCCATCGGTGTTGGTGTAGCGCAGGCGCAGGTAGGTCCAGTCGCCCGGCTCCGGGTTCCACACCAGCTCGAGCTGCTGCTCGGTGTAGCTCTCCTCCAGCAGACCGCCGGTGACCATCTGGTCTACCCGCTGAAAGAGCGCGCCGGTGTGCTCGTCCACACGATCGTCGAGGACGAAGAAGAGGAGGAAGGGGGCGTCGCTGGCCGGCATGACCGCGCCGGGGCCGTAGAGCGCGCCGGAGGCGCCCGACGCGATGACGCGGAGGGCTGGGCGCGGCCCGGAGGTGGCCATGGTCGTCCTGGCCTCGAGGGCGTCGAAGAGGCCGTCCATGTCCAGGGCCCCGGACACCAGGGCGCCGGTGAGGCCGCCGGCGCCGAACTGCTCGGTCGGGGTGTCATCCAGCCCGTCGCCGTCCGAGTCGCGCCACCAGGCCACGGTGCCCGGCCCGTCGTCCAGGCTGCCCGGCCGCCCGTCGTGCCCGTCCGTGCCGCCGACGAAGCCCAGGGTGAACCCGCTGTCCAGGGCCGAGTGCGCCGAGCCGTCCGGGTAGTAGGTCTGGCGCTCGTTCAGCCCGAAGCTGCATCCGTCCACCGCGGTGTCGTAGCACTCCGAGCTGCCGTGCTCGCTGTAGATCTCGAGGAGGGTCTCGCGCTCGGGCAGGTTCTCGCTGAGGGACCAGTCGGTCGCCTGAGGGATCTCGTAGGCCGAGTGGTGGGCGAATGTGACCCAGCGCAGCTCCGTGCCGCAGGTGGTGTCCGCCTCGTCGAGCGCGCTCCACAGGTTGGACACCGACTCGGCGATGCGCTCGTTGTCCGCGGTGAAATACCACTCGCCCAGCTCGGGCGTCCAGGCGTCCTCGGCGTAGAGCCCGCCGATCCGATAGCTCTCGCAGGCGCTCGGATCGCTGAGCAGCACGGTGCGGTGGCTGCCGCGCCGGTGGACGCCCTCCATGGACTCCGAGCCGTGGCTCCACTCGTAACCGAGAATCGGGAGCACATCGCCAGAGACGGCGTCTGAGGCCGTGCCTGCCTGGCCGTCCCACACGGGGATGGGCTCGCCCTCGGCGCCGTCCGGCCAGTACCAGTCCCACTCGGCGTGGTCGGTGATGGCGGCGAAGTCCAGCCCGGCATCGCCGGCGTTGGCGAAGAAGTCCTCGCCGGGTCCGTCGCCGCGCGGCCCGCACAGCTCGTCCGGGTCCTCGCAGCCATCGTTGGACCAGCGGCTGTGGGCGTGCAGGTCACCCCAGTACCAGCGGCCGCCCAGGAGGATCAAGGGGCGCTCGGAGCGTGAGACGAGGATCCTCCCGCTCTCCGTGTGCACGGACAGCTCGACGGTGAGCGTCGCGGCGGTGGGCCCCAGCCCCGGCGCGGCGAAGGTCGCGGTGTAGCTCGTCGAGAGACCCGCCAGATCCGGCGCGTCCGTCCAGCCGGTCTCCTCCTCGGTCCAGCAGGAGAAGTCCAGGCAGCCCTCGGGCAGGTACAGGGTCGTCCAGCCCAGGTCCAGCGACACCCTCAGCGAGGCCGGGCCGAGGCCAGCGGCTGGGAGCGCGGACAGGGTCATCGTGGGCGCGACCTCCTCCTCCTCCAGGAGCATCGGCGTGGCCTCGTCTACGGCGTCCCAGCTCACGACCACCGCGCTGGGCTGGAAGACGGGCGTCAGCGCGCCGCTGCCCACCCGTCGGGCCCGGAGCAGCGTGCTCGGCGGTGTCGGCGCGCCCACCCACACCTCGGAGCCGGTCAGCGTGCCGAGCGGCTCCCAGCTCTCGCCGTCGAGGCGCTCCAGGACGAAGCCCACCTGCGGCGCGCCGCGCGCCGCGACGATCAGCCCGCCCGCCGCGGCGAGGGCCACGAAGGACGCCGAGCCGGGGACCCACGCGCTCAGGTCGGGCTCGAGCGCGGAGGGGTCGGGCTCGGGCGCGCTCGGCCGCGGGGCGCCCGTGTCGTCCTGGCGCTCCACCACGCTTCGGGCGTCCGACTTCTCCACGGGGGAGCAGCCGAAGACCAGGAGGGAGGTCCCGAGCAGTGGCCAGCCGAAGGTAAGAGAGCACGCCATGAGACGCTACCTGCGCCTCAGTATACTAGACTCTCTCCTCGATGTCAGCCGGCACGACGGGGCGGCGCATCCCACGAGGACGCGCCGCCCGTGTATCAGGAGGTTGAACCGTAGGTCGCGTCGTTGTGTTTGACCTTCGGGTCCTTGGCGTTCAGCACCGTCGCGTCCACCTCGCCGCCCGGCTGGTAGTCCGAGTCGTTCAGGCGGCCAATGAAGCTGATCTGCGAGTCGTTGTCACCGTAGGCGGTGGCCATGACCTTGTTGCTGCGGTTGCCCTCCAGGATGTTCAGCGTTCCCGTCGCGCTGTCGTAGGAGTCGACCATGGCGACGTGACTGTAGTCGCTGCGGAACAGGACGATGTCGCCCGCCTGGGGAGCGTAGGCGTCGAGGGCCTTCTTGCGCGAGGAGCCGCTCAGCCCGCCGAGCTGCTTGGTCTTGTGCGGCTTCCACCAGGATCCGGCCGTGCCGCCCAGGTACTTGCCCTGGGTCAGGAAGAGGTGCAGGCGATACCCGGACCAGAAGACGAGGTTCTTCAGGATCTCGGTGCGCACGCCGGCCTTGGCGTAGTTGTACCCGACGAACATCCCGCACCACTCGTACGAGTTCTCGTTGCCGCCGGCGTTGTTCGCCCCCTTGAACTTGTTCACCCAGGGGCCCTTGTTCGACCCGTAAGTCTCCCAGGAGCCCTCGCCGTGGGTCTTCTGACCCTCGGTGTAGGCGATGCGCGCCGACTTCGCGGCGGCGGCCCCCCGCTCCTCCGCGACCGAGTCGAACTTCCCGTCCGAGGTCGGCGAGGGCGCCGGATCCTTGT
The DNA here is from genome assembly GCA_964556105.1 of uncultured Enterobacterales bacterium. Taxonomy (GTDB): domain Bacteria; phylum Myxococcota_A; class UBA796; order UBA796; family CAZKWG01; genus CAZKWG01. Next base: position 4,494 of record CAZKWG010000389.1, read on the forward strand.
TCGTGTCGGGCGCCTTCGGCGTCGAGCCGATCTTCTTGCTGTCCCCGCTGGAGAGCATGGCGGCGGTCTTCGGCCCGACCACGCCGTCTACCTCGAGGCCGTTGACCGACTGGAAGGAGCGGACCGCCTTGTAGGTCGCGGGTCCGAAGTCGCCGTCCACCGTCAGGCTGGCGCCCTTGCCGTTGAGCAGGTTCTGGAGCGTCTTGACCTTCTCCCCCTTGTCCCCCTGCTTCAGCGAGCCGGCCCCGAGCCAGCCGGACGAGCTCGGGCTGTCCTTGGTGGCGTCCGAGCCCTTGTTGCCCGAGTCGGTGCTGGTGCCGCTGCTCAGCTTCGCGGCGGTCTTCGGGCCGACCACGCCGTCCGCCTCGAGCCCGTTCTTCGCCTGGAAGGCCTTGACGGCGGCCTCCGTCCCCGGGCCGAAGTCGCCGTCCACCGTCAGCTTCGCGCCGTGCTTGTTCAGCAGGGTCTGGAGCTGCGAGACCTTGGCGCCCTTGCTGCCCCGCTTGAGGATCGCGCCGCCGAGGTCGAAGGCGCTGGCGCTGGGCTTGCTCTCGGTCGGGCTGGTCTTCTTGTCGGAGGAGGTCTTCGTGTCCTCGACCGTGGTCCTGGCGTCCAGGTTGAGCTGCGTCCAGCTCGGCTTCCCGGCGCTGACGGTCACGGCCACCGCCGCGCCCCCCGAGCGCACCACCGCGCGACCGGCCGCCACCGAGCCCTCCAGCGTAAAGAAGCCGCCCGCGGAGGTCGTCGCCTTGTGGACCTTGCCCTTGGCGTCGGTGACCGTCACCTCGGCGCTGCCCGCCGCCTTGCCGTCCTTGATCGCCTGCCCCTCGAGCAGCGTGCTCTGACTGCTGTCGCCGGAGACGGCGTTGATCATCGCCACGATGCCGAGCTGAGCGTCCACGGTGTCCGGGTCGAAGACGCCGTCAGCGACGTACTTGCCCTTCTTGTACTCCGTCGTGCCGGAGTAGACGTAGGGGCTGACGCGCCCCTTGTTGTGGTAGCCGAGGCCGTTGTAGTACTCGGCGAAGGTGGCCATGCTGGCCAGGTCCGTGGTCTCGGCCGTCATACCGAGATCCTTCTTGATGCTGCCCTTCTGCTTGAGCGCGTGGACCGCCGCGTCCTCCCACTTCGAGAACGTGGGGATGTTGGTCGGCCAGTGGACCGGCGGCTTGCCGAGCGGGTCGCCCTGGTGCAGGTAGGTGCCGAAATTGCCGCTGGACTCCCGGAAGTGCAGCGCGGCGATCAGCTCGGCCGGGACGCCGGTCTGCGCGGCGACCGCCTCGTAGCGCCCTCGGTTGGCCTCGAAGATCTTCTTGAAGCGATCCATCCCCCACTGGAGCCCGCTGGACAGCTTGACGTCGAACTCGGCGAGCATGCCCTTGTGCTTGTCGTAGAGATCGCCGGTGAACGTGCGCTTGTGGTCCTTGTCCGAGCCGACGTCCACGCCGCCGTCGGGCATCTCGCGGCTCTCGTTCGCCTCCTTGACCGTCTTCTCGCGGTCGAAGGGGCTGCGCCACTCCGGGTCGCCGATGCGGTTCAGCACCACCGCGGCGCCGCCCGCGCCCAGGGTCTCGTTGGGGCTGAACTGGTTGTTCCCCACCCCGTTCATGATGCCGGTCTCGCGGCAGCGGTAGATGCTGGCCGCCGCCCAGTGGTTCAGCGGCACGTCCGAGAAGATCGCGGGCTGCCCCTCGAGCGCCGAGCCGAGCCCGAGCACCTTGCAGGCCACGGCCGCCGCGGAGGCGCGCGTGATGGGCTCCTTGAACTCGTCCTTGGAGAAGAGCGAGGGCACCGAGACGTTCCCGCCCGCCGCCTGGATGGCGCGCGCCGCGAAGCCGCCGCGGGTGTTCTCCCCCATGGCCAGATACTCGCTGTTGTCCACCACGACCGCGCTCTCGCCCTCGGCGGGCGCGGCGACGGCCTGGCTGGACTGGCTCTCCAGGTCGAGCTGCGCGTCGGAGTTGCTCTCGGGCACCAGGTCGAGGTCTTCAGCGCTCGTGCTGGTCCCCGAGCCAGAGCCGGAGCTGTGAGAGGTTGCGGGCTGGTGCGTCTGCATGAGCGCCGACATGCTTACCTCGAGAATGGCAGGGCGAAGGTTGTAGATGGCCGATGAAAGCCCTACGTGATCCCACAGACCGCTGTCAAGCGCGCGCGTGCGCAACGGCAGGATCGAGGCGAAGGATCCGTGCAGAGACGGCGCGCGCCACCACTTCCGTAGTCATGTTCAGTATCAAACGAAAAAGTATCGAATAATTTCAATCATTTGGTCGTCTAATACGCGGATGAGGCCATGCCCGCGATGCGCCGCTACCACGACGCGCGCGATGGCGGCCCTGTCGCGCACAGGTGCCGCTCAGGCCCATCTTCCTGTTCAGGGTTGACGGCGGTCCGATGGAGGAGAGGGCCGCCCGTGGTAGGTAGTGGCTCATGCAGACGCCTCCCAGGGACGTGCTCACCGAGTTCTTCCAGCGCTCCTCGCTGGACGGGGAGCAGCGTGTCTCGCGGGTGCGGCTCGTCCTCGCGATCCTGGGGACCTTGAACATCCTCGTCGCCTGGAACAAGAACGGCGGGCTCATCGAGAGCGGACCCAAGTACCTGCTCATGCTGGGGAGCATGCTCATGCTCGCCACCTTCTCCCTGTGGACCCTCCGCATCAAGGGCGCGGACACGGCCCCGCGAGACCTGGCGCAGCGCTCCATCCTGGTGGACATGGTCACCAGCTTCGCCGTGGTCTGCCCGTCCGTGCTCTGGCCCAGCCCGACCTACACCGGACTGCTGAGCATGCCGCACGTCTTCGCCTTTCCGCTCGGCATGATCGCCTCCTCCGTGCGCCTGTCGCGCCCGGCGGTGCTGCTCAGCGTCGTGGGGAACCTCGCCGCGGCGGTCTTCCTGCTCAGCTACGACGTCGTGGTGTGGCGCGAGCGTGTTCATCACCCCGCCGATGACTACGCGGTCTACGCGATCATCCTGACCATCAGCGCCCTGCTGGCCTGGACGGCGGTGGGGCGCGCCGAGGCGCTGGTGCGCGAGGGAGGCCAGGGGATGGTCCTCGAGGAGCGCGCGCGGCATGCCCTCTCCGTCTACGTGTCCATGCCCGTGGCCGAGGT
>CAZKWG010000390.1:0-7580 GCA_964556105.1 uncultured Enterobacterales bacterium
ACGCACTCGCGGCCCCGGCCACGCCCGCGCTCTTCCAGACGGACGCCGTCGCCAACACGCTGCCGAACGGCCTCGTCCTGATCGTCGAGGAGCAGCGTCGAACGGACGTTGTCGCGCTGCACCTCAAGTACAACGTAGGGTCGCGCGACGAGGCCGAGGACCAGGGCGGGTGCGCCCACCTCTTCGAGCACCTGATGTTCGAGGGCTCGGCCAACGTGCCGCAGAACGCCTTCGACACCTGGCTGACCAGCGCGGGCGGCGAGAACAACGCCTGGACGAGCACCGACGAGACCGCCTACCACATGACCTTCCCCTCCGGGGCGCTGGACCTGGGGCTCTTCCTCGAGTCGGACCGCATGGGCTTCCTGGGCGGCGGGCTGACCGAGGAGAACCTGAAGAACCAGCAGGACGTGGTGCTCCGCGAGCGGGCTCAGGGCTACGCCGAGCCGCACGGCCGCGACTGGGACGCGCTCATCTCCACGCTCTACCCGCCCGGCCACCCCTACAACGGCCCGGTCATCGGGACCGAGGCGGATATTCGCGGCTTCACGCTCGCCTCCACCCGCGCCTTCTGGGAGGCGCACTATCGCCCCCGCAACGGCGTGCTGGCCATCGTCGGCAACATCTCGGTGGCGGACGCGCAGCAGGCGGTGACCGAGTGGTTCTCCGATGTGCCCGACAAGGGCCAGCCGGAGGCGCGCGGCGTGGTCAAGGACATCCCGACCCGGCGGGTGGACGCCTTCCTCGAGGACGCGGTGGAGGACTGGACCGTCTACGTCACCTGGCCCGGGCCGGAGCGCTTCTCTCTGGAGGAGCCAGCCCTGGACCTGCTGATGGCGGTGCTCTCCGGCGGGCGCGGCACCCGGCTGGATGACGCGCTCTACTATGACAGCGGCCTGGCCACGGACGTCTGGGGGGCCTTCTACTCGGGTGATCTGGGCGGCCCCATCATCCTGTCGGCCACGGCGCCCAAGCCGAAGCTCAAGAAGATCACGAAGATGATCGAGCGCGAGATCGCCGGGATCATCCAGCATCCCCCGACGGAGCAGGAGATGGCGCGGGCGCGGGTCGCGAAGTCCAGCCAGCTTCAGGACCAGCTGGAGGAGCCCGCGGGGCGCGCCAACTGGCTGGCGGACTGCCAGGCGGCCTTCGGGCGCCCTGACTGCATGGCCGAGCTCTACGCGCGCTACCAGGCGGTCACCAGCGCGGACGTCGTGGCGGCGGCCCAGCGCTGGCTGCTCGCCGAGCGCCGCGTCACCCTCTCGATCATCCCCCAGGGCAAGGGCGGCGCCCTCCCCGGCGCGACCCCCGTGGAGCTGAAATGAACGCCCTCCTCCTCCTCCTCACGTCGCTCTCCCTCGGGTCTCGCGCCGACGCGAAGTCCGTCGCGAGACCGGAGCCCGTCGCGCCGCCCCCCGCGGAGCCTGTCGCGCCGCCGCCACCGCCGGTCCCGGATCGCCGCGCGCCGCCCGCCGTTCAGCCCGCCAGCGCCCTCGATCTCCCCTCACCCCAGGCCCATGCTCTCTGGGATGGCCTCGCCGCCCAGCATGTCCAGGTCGAGGGTCTCCGAAAGGTCCAGGTCGTCGTCTCCCTCCACCGCGGGAGCGTGGCGCTCTGCGACAGACCCGTCGCCGCCCCGTGCGAGGCGCTGGGCGACATGCTCGGCGTCGCCACCGGCAAGACGGACGCGAGCGCGCTGGAAGAGGCGTTGATCCTCCTGGACGCCGAGCTGTACGGGTGGATGGGCCTTCGCGACACCACGATCACGCTCAGCGTCCCCCCCGAGCAGCTCGACCAGGGCCTCGCCCTGCTGCGGGAGGTGCTGCTGACGCCCGCCTTCCCGAAGGACGAGCTGAAGCTGCTCCGCCGCGACGTCCTGCTGAACTACGAGGCCATCTGGCCCACCGACGCGAACATGGTGGCGAGACAGGCGCGCGAGTATGCCTGGTTCGTCTCCGACCCCTATTACGGAGCCCGCCCAGATCTGGAAGGTTGGGAGCAGCTCGCGCCGGCGCAGCTCGCGGTGACCCACGCCCGCCTGCTGGCGGAGGCCCCGGCGACCGTGCTCGTGGTGGGCTCCTTGCCCTGGGAGAGCCTGGAGCCGAAGCTCCGCGCGACCCTGGACGGCGTCGGCAAGCCGGGGGTGCGCGCGGACCCCTACCCCGCCCAGGGGCCCTCACAGAGCCGGTTGATCGCGGTGGACATGCCGGGCCAGGAGCTGAGCTCCATTCGGCTGCGCGTCGCCGCTCCCGACGCGCAGAGCGCCGATCGTGCCAGCTTCCAGGCCGCGCACTTCGCCCTGGGCGGCAACTTCATGAGCCGCCTGAACCGCGTCCTGCGCGAGGAGAAAGGCTGGACCTACGGCGCCTATGGGCGCTACGTCGTCGCGCCGGCCTACGGCGTCTGGGACTTCGGCGTGGACGTCGCCACGGAGAACACCGCGGAGGCGATCACGGAGATCCTGGCGGAGATCGCGAAGGTTCAGGAGGCAGGGCCCACGCTGGAGGAGGTCGAGGCCGCCGCCGTGGACCAGCTTCAGACCTGGAACCAGCGCCTCAGCACCTCGGACTCGGCGCGGGGCTTCTACCAGCAGCTCCTCGATCAGGGAGACACCGTTCAGAAGGCGCGCGCCCGCCTCGACGCGATCGACGCCGCGACCCCGGAGAGCGCTCGTCAGGCGGCCGCCGCCCCGCTGTCCAAGGACGGCACGCGCGTCTGGGTGGTGGTCGGCGACCGCACGAAGCTTGAGCCTGAGCTGACCGGCCTCGGCCTGACCCCGGCCTGGGTCACCCCGCAGCAGGCGATCCTGGGCCAGCTTCCGTGAGCGGCGCGTCCGATCGGGCGGCTCTAGACTGATCAGTCTAGAGCAGGGTTCGCTCGATGAGCCAGTAGAGCCCGGCCAGGGCGATCAGGATGGAGAGCGCAGGCACGCCGCGCTTCTCCCAGGCCGGGTAGCGTCGAAGCGCGAGCAGCACGGGCAGCGTGGCCCCGGCGACGACGGCCTGCCCCAGCTCCACCCCGCCGTTGAAGCTGAGCAGGGCGAGGAGCAGCGCGTCGCGCGGCAGCCCGATCTCGGCGAGCAGGCCGGCGAAGCCGAAACCATGGATGAGCCCGAGCGCGAAGGTCAGGATCAGCCTACGCCTCGCGCTCGGGCGCCAGAGGTTCTCCAGGCCGACGAAGACGATGGTCGCGGCGATGGCGGGCTCGACCAGCGCTGGCGAGAGCTCCACCAGCCCCAGCGCCGCCGCGGAGAGGGTGATCGAGTGGGCGACCGTAAAGCCCGTCACCACCAGCAGCATGCTGCGCAGGCGCTCGGCCACCAGCAGCAGCCCAGCCAGGAAGAGCAGGTGGTCGAAGCCGGTCCAGATGTGCTCGACGCCCAGATAGAGGAAGCGCCAGGCCACCTCTCCCGGGTCGGAGCGCCCCTGCGCTGCGGGGAGGCTCACCGCGGGCGAGCTCCGATCGAGCACGGCGACGGGCTCGTCCCGCCAGGTCACGACGTGCCGATGACCGGCCTCGAGATCGGCCAGGAAGGAGGCCGTATAGACCCGCTCCCCCTCGCCTGGGCAGCTCAGGTCGGCGCTGAGGGCCACGCCGTCGGCCTGGGTTGGATCGGCGCCCTCTTCGACCTCCCCGCCCGAGACCTCCGCGATGCCGGGCGGACCCAGCGTGCAGGGGGCGCCGCCCGCGCTCACGCTGAGCCGGTCCAGGGTCGCCGCGGCCAGCAGATCCCGCGCCTCGGTGATGCGCTCGGCGGGGAAGCGCTGCGCGAGCTCCTCCCGCGAGAAGGTCAGGACGATCCGGTCTTCGGAGAGATCGCCGTAGGACAGACCCGGGCGGTGCGCCAGGGCCGACGACACGAGCAGGGCGGCCACAGGGATCATCGGTGTTCCATCTATCCGGCGCTCACCTGGCGCGCCGCCGTCGCGCGGAAGTCCTGGGCGGCGTCGCGGCCCATGAAGTAGGCCAGGCGCAGGTCGTCCACGCGGTCGAGGTCGAGCAGCATCAGCGCGTCCACGACGTCGGAGAAGTCCGGGTCTACGTTGAAGCCCAGCACCTCGGAGCCCAGCTTGAGGTACTGGCGCACCAGCACGGGGATCCCGCGTCCGTCCTCGATGTCGTTGACCATGCGCGCCAGCGCGTCGGTGTCCTGCAGCCCCGCGCCCTCGGCGAGGCGGTCGATGGCGTCCGCCTCCGAGGGGCGGTAGGGCACGCGGGCCGCGACGTGCTGCGCGGCCTCCGCCCGCAGATAGCGGCTGCTCAGGAAGCCGACCATGAGCTGCAGCGAGGCCGGCTTGTAGTTGCGGTCGATGCTGACCGGCCCGACCAGGCGCCGATAGCGGGGCTCGCGCAGCACGTACTGCCCGATCCCCTTCCACAGCAGCATGAGGACGTAGCCGACCCGCTGCTGGTCCTGACAGACGAAGGAGCGCCCCAGCTCGAGGAAGGGGTTCATCGACTCCAGGATCTCGGGCGAGTACTGGAAGAGGGTGCTGGTGTAGAGCGCCTCCTTCCCGCGGGTCGCCAGGAGCTCGTCGGAGCGGCCGATGCGGTAGCCGCCGAGCACCGCGTGCGTCTCGCGGTTCCAGGCGACGAGGTGATCGTACCAGGCGTCGAAGGCGTCCAGGTCGAGCGCGCGCCCGGTGCCCTCGCCCACGGCGCGGAAGGTGATCTCGCGCAGGCGGCCCAGCTCGTGGAGCAGGTTGGGGGCCTCGTCGCCGCGCAGGCGGAGGATCGTGTAGGGGCCGTTCTCGACGAGGATCTGCTCGGGCGGGAGCGCCGCGACCTCGGCCACGCGCAATTCTACGGGGAGAGAGGCGGCGATCTCGGCGGAGGCGGCCAGATGGGGGTCGGCCGGATCCGGACTCCGGACTGGACGGAGATGGTCCATGTTCGACTCCGGTGGGAGGGGGGGAGAGGCGCGCGTCCTGTAGCCGGTTCTCGAGACGAATCCCATGGCGTACCTGTGACACCTTCGCGGCAACGCTCGCGCGGACGATGGCGATGGTTAAGGAGCCAACCCAGAGGAGGGCCCATGAGGGGCGCGCTCACCGCGATCCGCTTCATCCGTGGCAGCACCCTGGGCCCTGTCTGGGCCGCTCCGCTGCGGGAGACGATCCTGGACAGCGCCGCGGGCCCTCTCCCCGCGGACATCTACGAGCCGCCGGCGCGCCCGCGCGGGACCATCGTCTTCGTCCACGGCATGACCTTTCGGGCGCACCGCGATCTCCGGCAGATACGCGCCTGTCGTGTGCTCGCCGGGGCAGGCTTCCGCGTCGTGGCGCCGCGGATCCCCGATCTGGCGACCGTGCGCGTCTCGATGGACGGGCTCATACAGGTGAGCGCGGCGCTCCGGGCCATCGCGGATCGTCCGGATCTCTGCCCTTCCCGACAGGTGGGCGTGTTCTCGGTCTCCTACTCCGCCGCCCTCTGCCTGCTGGCCGCGGCGCGGCCGGAGCTGGAGGGGCGCGTCGCCGCGATCTGCGCGCTGGGGACCTACTCCGACGGGCTCGGCTGGGTGCGCTGGATCGTCGAAGACGACGCCGCCGACCCCTACGCGCGGCTCATCCTCCTGCGGAACTTCGCCCCGGCGCTCCTCGGATCCCAGCCCAACATCGAGGCGGCGCTGGAGGCGACGATCTCCGACCTCAACGCCGGCGAGGAGTCCCTGCGCCTGCCGACCGTCTGGGAGACCCTCTCCGAGGACGAGCGCGCGCGCTTCCTCCGCCTGCGCGACGACAGCGCCTACCAGCGCTCCCTGGGCCGCGAGATCGTCGCGCGCGGGCTGCACGAGGTCTTTCGCAGCCTCTGCCCGGCGGACGCCGTTCCGCGCCTGCGCTTCCCCATCGCGCTCATCCACGGCGCGACCGACCACGTGATCCCGCCCGAGGAGTCGCGCGGCCTGCACGCGCTCCTCACCGCGAGCGGAGCGCCGTCGCGCCTCGTGGTCACCACGCTGCTCACCCACGGGGACACGCAGGTCGGCCTGCACGCGCTGCGAGACGCCTACGATCTGCTCGCGACCTTCGCCCACTTCTTCGGCGCCATCGACGCGCCGACCTCACTGGAGAGCCCTTGAACCCCACCATCCTGATCGTCGATGACGAGGCGGACCTGCTCAAGGCCTTGGAGTACAGCTTCAAGCGCGAGGGCTTTCTGGTGCGGACCGCCGCCAACGGGAGGGAGGCCCTGCAGGCCGCCCTCACCCCGTCGCCGCCGGATCTCGTGCTCCTGGACCTCATGCTCCCCGACATCTCGGGCAACGAGGTCTGCCGTCGCCTGAAGGCCGCGCACGAGACGGCGCGCGTCCCGGTGGTGATGCTCACCGCCAAGGGCGAGGAGATCGATCGCGTCGTCGGCTTCGAGATGGGCGCCGACGACTACGTGGTCAAGCCCTTCAGCACGCGCGAGCTGCTCCTGCGGGTGCGCGCGGTGCTGCGCCGGGCGGGGCCCGCGACGGAGACCGACGAGCTGATCCGCTTCGGGCGCCTGCGCTTCGATCCGGCCGCGCACCGCGTCTGGGTCGATGACGAAGAGATCGCGTTGACGGCGCTGGAATTCCGACTCCTGACCACCCTGCACGAGCGGCGGGGGCGGGTGCAGACCCGCGAGCGCCTGCTGGAGGACGTCTGGGGGATGCAGGCGGCGGTGACGACGCGCACCGTCGACACGCACGTCAAGCGCCTGCGCCAGAAGCTGCTGGCGGCCGAGGACTATGTCGAGACCGTGCGCGGCGTCGGCTACCGCTTCACGGCGGAGCCCGGCGCCCGCAGCGGGGACGCGAGCAGCGCATGAGCATCTCGGGCCTCTGGGGGAGGGTTCTGGGCGTCCTCGTCGCGGCCATGCTGGCCTTCGAGGTCACGCAGCTCCTCTGGCTCTCCCTGGTGGGGGCGGACCTCGGCACGGAGGGCTTCTCGCTGCAGGCGCTGGTCCTGGCGACCATCCCAGCGCTGTTCGCCGCCGCCCTCGCGCTGGCCATCGGCCTGCGCGCGATCTCTCGGGACCTCCTCTCGCTCCTCGGGCGGCTGCGGCGCATCGCCCGGGAGCCTGGCCCGTCCACCGACGAGCGCGACGAGATCCTCCGGATGACGCGGGCCCTGGACCGACAGACGGCCGATCTCCGCACCGCGAGCGCGGCGCTGATGGGAGAGCGAGGCCGGCTGGAGGCCGTGCTGGGCGGGATGCGCGACGGCGTGCTGGCCCTGGGCTCGGACGGCCGCGTCACCCTCGCCAACCCCGCCGCGGCGGAGCTGCTGGGGGTGCGCCGCGATCCGCTGGGCTCAACCCTCTTCGAGCTCACCCGCGCCAAGCGCCTCTCCGAGCTGGCCGCCGACGCCCTGGAGGGCAGCGCCGGCACGACGGAGGTGGAGATCCGCTCGCCCACGGCCGGCGGTGGGCTGCTGCGCGTCGCCCGTGTGCTGGCGACCGCCACACCCCAGGAGGGCGGTGGCTGCGTCTTCGTGCTCCGTGACGTCACGGAGCTGAGGCGCCTGGAGACCGCGCGCCGCGACTTCATCGCCAACGTCAGCCACGAGATCCGCACCCCGGTCGCCACCATTCGCGCCTCCGCCGAGGCGCTG
>CAZKWG010000391.1:0-7569 GCA_964556105.1 uncultured Enterobacterales bacterium
CGCCACCGCCGCTGACGGCGCCAGACAGGCGGCTGCGCGCGCGAAGAACGCCTCCCCCCTCCTCTCTCTGCACGTAGCTGCCGTAGCTGACCGGGGTGTCCCGCCCGACGCGCAGCGTGTAGCTCACGCCGTCATCGGCGCTCAGCGCGACGATGGCCACGGGCGGCCCGAGCCCGAAGGCCCCGAGGTCTCCGCCCTCGGCCGCCTGGTCGGACGCCGTCTCCACGCCGAGCACGTCGTCGATCAAGGTCTGCACCTTGCGCCCGTCGGCCAGGAAGCTGTCGCTGCCCTGCGAGACCTTCCACCCCGCCTCCTCGCGCTGGAAGCTCAGCACCTGCCCGTCGGCGCGCGTGAGCTGAACCTTGGAGATCGTCTCCGCCTTGGCGTCCGGCCAGACCGGCGCCCAGCTCACCTCGTCCTCGTCGTCGCCCCCGCTGTCCTTCGGGGGGTCCACGAAGACGATGAGCGCGACCAGCGCCAGGAGGATCACCGAGAGCCACGTCAGGAGGCGCGTCTGCTTGTCTTCCATCTGCTCCTCGTCGGAAACTCAGCGGCCGTAAAAGTTAGGCGCCGTACGCTCGCTGTCAAGCGGCGGCGGCATCCAGCCGGTTGACGTCCTGGGGAGGGGGATTAACGTTCCGCGAGGAAGGACGGTCATGCCCGATCAAGACATGCCTGAAAACGACAACGAGACCAGCCCGAGCCAGACCGCGGCGCAGGCCGAAGACGGCAGCGGCGCCTCGCAAGAGGCCTATGCCCGGCCGCACGTGGTGGAGCCCGATCCGCTCGACGATCCGCCGATGGAGTCGCCGGAGCTCATCGAGCTCCGCGAGAACGTCGCGCGCCTCGAGGCTCGCCTGCGCACGGTGAGCGCCGCCTACCGTCAGCAGCAGGACGAGATCGCGGCCATCCGCGCCCGCCTGGAGCGTCAGGCCGCGCTGGAGGCCGAGCGTCGGCGCGGTGAGGTCGTGGAGACGCTCTTCGAGCCGACCCAGAACCTCCGCCGCTCCATCAAGGCCCTCCAGACGGCGGGCGTGGCCGAGGAGTACGTCAGCGGCCTCTCCATGACCCTGCACCAGATCATGGAGGCCTTCCACAAGCTCGGCCTCGAAGAGGTCCCGGGCAAGGGCGCGAAGTTCGATCCCAACCTCCACGAGGCGATCGCCAGCACGCCGGTGACCGACCCAGCCCTCGATGGTGTCGTGCTGGACGTGTTCTCCACGGGTTATCGGATCGGCAACCGGCTCATCGCTCCGGCCCGTGTGATCATCGGCCAGCGACAGGACCCGGTGGGCGAGGCCTGATTGTCCCTGAATCTGTGGGTAGAGCTCGATCTCGACGGCGATTTGCTCCGGGCTTCGGACGCCGTGCGCCAGCACCTCGTCCCGTTGTACGGAGCGGACCTCGGTTTTCCAGCCCTGGTGCGCTCGCGCCCCGATCTCCGCGCGGCGCTCGCGCGGCGGGACGGGCGGCTCCGCATCGCCCTGGGCCATGGCTCCACCCTCGGACAGTACGACGTGGTGGTGGACGCCGGAGGCCAGGGGGCCCGCTGCGTGCTGGCCGAAGGGGCGGAGGTCGCCGTCGGCGCGCTGCTGGACCGCTGGGCCGGGACCTGCCCGGACGCCGTCCTGCTGACGGACGTGGACGGCCACATCCTGAAGGCGAACGACGCCTTCTGCGCGATGGTCGGCTACTCCGAGGACGAGGTCACGGGTCGCTACCTCTCCATCTTCCGGGTCCCGCGCACCCAGGAGCGCCTGCTCGCGAGCCTGGCGCGCGCGCTGGCGGGCAAGGGGTGCTGGACCGGCCCGATGGTCTTCCGTCGCTTCGACGGGACCGAGGTGCCCGCCTGGGCCACCTACACCGGCGTCAAGGACGAGAGCGGCGTCGTCATCAACTACGTGGTGGTGCTCAGCGACCGCACGGAGCAGGAGGAGCTCGAGCGCCTGGAGAGCCTGGACGCCAGCGCCTCGCTGATCGGCCGGCTCGCGCGCGGCTTCGCCCACGACATCAACAACCTCGCCGGCGAGCTCATCGCGCTGGTCGAGGCCGCGTCTGAGGTGGGCAACCTGGACGGGCCGGGCTTCTCGCGCCTGGAGCGCATCGGTGGATCGCTGGGGAACGTGGGCCGACAGCTCCTCACCCTGGCCACGCACGGGGCCGAGCCACCGCCCGCCGACCTCAACCGGGTCGCCCGCGATCTCGGCTGGCTGCTCAACCGCGCCGCCGCCCTCACCCTTCAGGTAGAGCTCGACGTCGCTCAGGACCCGATCTGGGTGGATGTTCAGGCCGACGCGCTCCTGCGAGCCCTCACCGCGCCCGCGCTGCGCGCCGCGACGGAGGCGCCCTCCGACCAGACCCTGCGCATCTCCACCACGACCTCCGACGGCGAGGGCGTGCTGACGATCCGCTACAAGGCCGACGCGACCGAGCGCGAGCGCCTGCGCGCCCTCTTCCCCGAGGGCGGCGTGATGAGCTACTCGGGCAACACGCTGCAGGCCCGCGCGGTGGTGGCCGGCGTCTCGCTCTCGTTGGAGCAGGGAAGCGGCGGCGAGGTGGGCCTGCGGGCCAGCGTGCCCCTGATGCTCGGCGCGGATCTCGGCGCGGAGCTGGTGCCCGTCGATCTCCCCGAGCGCACCGGCCGCGCGCTGGTCATCGAGGACAACGAGGCCCTCCAGGAGCTGGTGGTCGCCGCGCTGCAGCGGGACTTCCCGCTCACGGTCGCCGCCAACGACGGCGTGGAGGGGCTCGAGGCCCTCGAGCGGGTGGACGGCCGCGTTGACATCGTCATCGTCGACCTCATGATGCCGCGCATGCAGGGCCTGGAATTCCTGAAGCGGGCCCGCGCGCGCTGGCCGGAGATGCGGGTCATCGTCGTCAGCGGGGCCGCCTCGGCCGATCAGATCCGCGAGGCGCGCGCCCTGGGGGCCTTCGCCACCCTGCCCAAGCCCTTCCGCGTGAAGGAGCTGCGCGACACGGCCCTGGCGGCGATCAACGGCGAAGCAGCGCGTTGAACCAAGCCTCTCCCCGCCTGCACATCGCGCTGGTCCACCCCGAGATCGGTCCGAACGCCGGCAGCGTGGGGCGCCTCTGCCTGGCGATCGGCGCGCGGCTGCATCTTGTCCACCCCCTCGGCTTTCAGACCGATGAGCGCGCCGTGCGCCGCGCCGGCCTGGACTACTGGAAGGAGGTCGATGTGGTCGAGCATGCCGATCTCGACGCCTTCCTGCGCTGGGCGGGCGATCGGCGGGTGTGGCTCTACTCCTCGCACGGCGCGCGCGCCTACACCAGCGCCGACTATCGGCGAGACGACGTGCTGATCTTCGGATCGGAGTCGAAGGGCCTGCCGCGCGAGATGATCCGCGCCCGCGGGGCGCTGAGAATTCCTATGCCTGGGAATGTTCGAAGCATCAACCTTTCCAACGCTGTCAGCGTCGTGGCCTGGGAGGCCCTGCGCCAGATCGAGCCCCAGCTCTTCGAGGAGCCCCGGTGAGCGCACCCTATGCCCTGATCCTCGCTGGCGGGCGCGGCACCCGCTTCTGGCCGCTCTCCCGCAAGAGCCGGCCCAAGCAGTGCCTCGCGCTGACGGGCGAGGAGACGCTGCTCCAGCAGACCGTGGACCGCGTGCTGCCCCTCGTGCCCGCCGAGCGCGTGCTCATCCTGACCAGCCCGGACATGGCGGAGCTGGTGCAACGCCAGCTCCCGGCCATCCCCGCCGAGAACATCCTGGTGGAGCCCAGCGGGCGCGGCACGGCGCCCTGCCTGGGCTGGGCCGCGGTGGAGGTCGCCCGACGCGGTGGACCGGAGGCCGTGGCGATGGCCCTGCCGGCGGATCAGCTGGTCACCGAGCCCGAGCTCCTGCGCGCCGCACTCGCCGCCGGGATCGAGGCCGCGCGACAGACCGGAGCGCTGGTGACCCTCGGGATCCAGCCGACCCGCCCGGAGACGGGCTTCGGCTACCTGGAGCTGGGCGCCGAGGCCGGGACCTGGGCGGGGCAGCGGGTCTGCCGCGTGGCGCGCTTCGTGGAGAAGCCCGACACGGCGACGGCCGCCCGCTACCTGAGCGGCGGACAACACCTGTGGAACGCCGGGATCTTCCTGTTCCGCGCCGACTCGCTCCTCGCCGCATTCCGCGCCCACCTGCCCCGCAGCGCCGACGTGCTCGACGCGATCCGGGCCGATCCACGGGCTGTGCGCGCCCGCTGGTCGGAGCTGGACGCCACGAGCATCGACTACGGCGTGATGGAGCGCCACGGCGACACGCTGGTCGTTCCCTGCTCGCCCGGCTGGTCGGACGTGGGCGCCTGGCCCGAGGCCGCCCTCCACTGGCCGGAGCTGCCCGGCGGCCGAGGCGTGGCGGCGGGGATCGTCGCGCGAGACGCCAGCGAGAACGCCGTTCATGCGCCGGGGCGCGTGGTGGGCCTGCTGGGCGTGAGCGGCCTGGTGATCGTCGCCACCGAGGACGCCGTCCTGGTCATGGACGCCGCGCGCGCCCAGGAGCTGCGCCACCTCGTGGACGGCATCGAGCAGGCCGGCCTGGGCAGGGTGCTCTGAGACCGCTCCCGGCGCCGCTCAGAGCGCGCGGGTGACCAGGGACTCCCCGCTGGAGGGCAGGGCGCTGACGCGGTGCAGGGGCATGCGCGTCGGATCGCAGAGCACGCGCAGCAGGGCCCGATGCGTGAGCGCGTCCACCACGACCCACACCAGCAGGGCCAGGCCGGTGATGACCAGGGCCACGGGCAGGTTTCCGGCGCTCGCCACCCCCGCCGCCGCCACGCCGGCGCCCACCAGAGCGCGCACGGCGATCCACAGCAGCAGGCGCCGGGTGGCCCAGCGCGCGGCGGCCAGCAGCTCAGGCTCGACGTCATCGGCGCGTCCGAGGCGCCAGAGGCGGATCAGGGCCGGCATCGGACGGCCGGCCCGCAGCGCCGTCAGCGCGTGCAGCAGCCGCAGCGGCCAGCTCGATGAGCACTGGGCGATCGCGGCGTCGGCCCCCGCCACGTCCCCCAGCCGCAGACGCGCCAGCGCGAGCTGGTAGCTCACGTCCACATCGTCCGGGAAGTAGCGGCTGGCCATCACGGCGACCGTCTCGGCGTCGCGAAAGAGCCCGAGGGAGTCGGCCACCGCGGCCGCCGAGACCGCCGCGACGCGTCTCCAGGGGTTCTGCTGGTAGATCGCCAGGAACGCCTCGAGCGCCTCGCGCTTGCGACCGGCCCGCAGCAGCCGCGCGGCGTCGCGCGCCGGATCCTCCGGCCGCTGATCCTCCGCCAGCAGGCCGTCCATCGGCGGCAGCTCCAACATCCCCGCCGTGCGCATGTCGCCATCGCCCGGCCGCCCCGTCAGCACGAGACCGCAGTCCGCCGTGTGGTGGAAGGCCACCAGGGTCTCCACCCCCTCCGCGACCTGACGAACGCCCTGGAGGATCTTCAGAAAGCCGAAGAAGGCCTCCCGCGAGGATCCCTCCTCGCCCTCGGAGAAGCGGTACAGGTAGAGCAGGAAAGGGCCGGAGAGCGTGTCGTGCTCGCCCGAGCGCTCCACGTAGAAGGTGTGCGGGTCGCCCTCTCCCAGCAGGGTGATCTTCAGGGTCTCCGGGTCGAGATCGGTGCCCTCGGCGCAGCGCCGCAGGAAGGCCGCGACCTCACCCGCCAGTCCCTCCTCGACCGGGCGGGTGCCGGGGGGCGTGTGGATCTCGAACCAGCCGTAGCGCGCGAAGTAGGAGCGTCGAAGCTGCTCGATGCGCCGCCGGCAGTGGACGACCTCCGCCTCGGCGACGTCGTTGTCCGCGTAGCGGGTGGGGGCCGAGGCGATGCGCCGCTGGTAGAGCCGGACCGACTCTTCGAAGCTGTAACGCCGCACGACACCGTCGCGGCCGACGATCTCGACCGGAAAATCGACCAGGAGGGTGTAGTCCTTCCTGCCGTAACGCCTCAGCTTGAGTGCCTTGTCCATCTCGGGTTCCGTCAGACAGTACCATGACCCGGCCCGCGGAGCGAGCGAGACGAAAGAGCACCGAAGCTGGGGGAGGGCTGCAATAGCGGGCGACGGTCGCCGTACACAGGGATACCCGCAACTGGGAGTCCCCGCTGACCCTCCGCCTGCAAGAAGCGCCCCTCGACGAGGGCCCGATCATCGCCGCCGCCGCGGCGGGAGACGGCGAGGCGCGAGCCTGGCTGGTGAGCAACTACACGCCGCCGGTCTACCGCTTCGCGCTGCGGCTGCTCGGGGACGCCCAGGACGCCCGCGACGCCACCCAGGAGACGATGGTGAAGGTGCTGCGCAACCTGGAGCGCTACGACAGCCGCTGGCGCTTCTCCACCTGGGTCTTCGGGATCGCCCGAAACACCTGCATCGACGAGCACCGCCGACGCCGCAAGAGCCCCCAGGAGCTCTCCGTCGAGGTGGTGGACAGCCAGGCTGGCCCCCATGAGCTCACCACCCGCGCCGAGCGAGCCCGCCTGCTGCACCTCGCGCTCGCCGAGCTTCCGCCCCTCTACCGAGAGGTCATCGTGCTCTACCACTTCGAACATCAGAAGTACGAAGAGATCGCGGCCGCGCTCGATCTTCCGCTGGGCACCGTGATGAACCGCATCTTCCGCGCCCGCAAGAAGCTGCGCGACGCCTACGTGAACATGGGCGGGGACGACGCCGGCGTCCTGGGCGGTGAGCCATGAGCGGCGCGCATGTCCCCACCGAGCTGCTGGAGCGGTTCGCCGAGGGCGACGTCGAGGATCGGGTCGCCGTCGAGATCGCCCGCCACCTCGACGCGTGCAGCCGCTGCGCCACCCGCGCCGCCGCCCTCGAGCCGCTCTCCGCCGCCTTCGCCTCCGTAGACGACCCGGAGCTCCCGCGGGGTCTGGTCTCGGAGATCTTGCAGGCGGTCGATCAGCGGCCGCGCGCCACGCCAGAGCCGGCGATCGCCGCGGGGCTGATGGCGCTGGCCTTCCTGCTGCTGCTCTTCGGCGGCGCGCCCGCCGATCTCGTCATCGGCGCCGCCCGCGCCATCAAGGCCATCGGGACCGCGAGCCGGGTCCTGTTGGAGCAGGCCCTCTGGCTCGCCCCCTACTTCACGGTCCTCACGGCCATCCTTCTCGCGGCCAGCGCCTGGCTGGCCCGCTCCATCGAGCTCCAACGGAGGAGCGCATGACGCCCGCCCTCATCGGTCTGTTCTCTCTCACCCGGGCGCTCTCGCTCCCCGCCTACGCCCAGGAGGCGACCCCGGCCGCCGCGCCAGCCCAGGAGGGCTCGGCCTCCGCGGTGAGCCCGGAGCAGGCGGCCCTGCTGGAGCGCATCGCCACGCTGGAGGCGCGCCTCGCCGCCATGGAGGCGACCGGGTCCACGCCCGCCGCGCCCACGCCCCCCACGCCGCCCACGCCGCCCACACCGCCGACACCGCCCACGCCGCCCACGCCGCCCACGCCCCCCACGCCGAGCGCCCTCGGGGGGAACGGGCAGGCGAGCGTCGCCATGGGCCAGGCGCTGGTCGTCCCCGCGGACGCGACCCGTGAGGGCGCCATCACCTTCGGAGGCCCCATCGACGTCTTCGGCGTCGTGGAAGGCGACGTCTTCGCC
>CAZKWG010000392.1:0-7551 GCA_964556105.1 uncultured Enterobacterales bacterium
GGAGGTGCGCTCCAGCACGCAGGTCGCGCGGTGGCTCAACGAGCAGGGCCACCGCCAGAAGCAATACAACAGCCGTCGGAGCGGACCCAAGGGTGGGCAGGAGTTCACCGTCTCTGCGGTTCAGATCATGGTCGCCAACAAACTCTACGTGGGCGAGATCGACCACAAGGGCGAGATCTTCGCCGGCCAGCACGAGGCGATCATCGACCGCGAGACCTTCGAGCGCGCCGCCGCGATCATCGAGGGCAACGCCAAGAACCGCCGTGGCCCGCCCCTGCGCACCCAGTACGACTACCTGCTGACCGGCGTGCTGCGCTGCGCCTGCGGCTACAGCCTGACCACCTCGGCGGGCAACGGACGAGGTGGAAGGTACCACTACTACCGCTGCGTGGGCATCCAGAAGAAGCCCGACCACGCCTGCCCCGTCAAGCAGGTCCGCGCCGAGCGGGCCGACGAGGCGGTGTTGGAGATCGTGCGCGAGGCCGCCCGCGACCCGAAGCTCCTGGAGGAGGCCGTGGCCGAGGCCAACCGGCTGGCCGACCAGAGCGTCAAACCCCTGCGCGAGCGGGCGACCGCGCTCAAGCGCGAGCTGAACGAGGCCGAGGACACCGCGGCGAAGGTGCTCACCCAGATCCTGGGCGCCGGGATCTCGTCCTCGGTGACCGCCAAGAAGGTCCTGGCCGACGCCGAGACCCGCGCCGAGCAGCTCCGCGGTGCGCTCGCCGCCGTCGAAGGAGAGCTGGCCGTGCGCGAGACCGAGCAGCTCGACCACGAGGTCATGGTCCAGGCGATCCGCGGCTTCGACACCGCGTTCCAGTACCTGTCGCTGGCGGAGAAGCGCGAGTTCCTCCACCTCATGGTCAAGGAGGTCACGCTGCACCCGGACCGCGTCGAGGTCGAGCTTTACGACGGCAAGCAGGCCAGCCGGTTCATGGAGGCGCGCGCGGCGACCGCCGGCAGAGGGGGTGGAGGCGAGAACGGAGGTTCAGGCACCACTGGTGGGCCCGATCAAGGAGCTACCGACCAGAATGACGAAACCCCGGCTGTTGATCAGCCGGGGTTCGTGACCGGTGGGGTATGGCTCCCCAGTGCCGATCACGGAGAAGACGAACCGCGTCTTTCCCGCGCTGAACGCCCTCCCTCGCCAGATCGTCACCCTCGCGCCCCTCCGACGCTCCACCCGCGCCCTCGCCGAGAAGCGTGTCCAGACCGGTCGTATCCATGGGCACACGGATGGTCACCTCGATCTGCTTGTGGTCCTGGACCTCGATGCTCGCGACGAATCGTTTGATGATCTCCCGTTGGGTTCCGAAGGGCAGGTTGCGGAAGCCCTCGCGGAAGGGCTCGGCGAAGCGCTCGACGGCCTCCACGTTGCGACGGATGGCGCGCTCGTAGATGTCCTCCTGGGCCAGCAGCTCGGCCTCGCGTTCGAGGCGGGACTTTCGCTCGTTCAGCTCGGCGACGAGCTGCTTGCAGACGTTGGGGTCGAGGCCGGTGGCGATGGCGCGGTAGTAGTTCTGGACGCCGGTCTCGCACTCCGCGATCTCGCGGGCGAGGGCCTTGCTGTCCTTGGCGAAGGCGCGGCGTCGCTCCTGGAGAAAGCCGGTGACGCGGGCGCGCAGCTCGGCTCGGGCCGCCTCGGTGCAGATGTGGTCGCGCAGCGCGTCCAACACGAGGTCCTCGATCCACTCGCGCCGGAGGTGCAGCGGTTTGCAGACGGTCTTGCCTTTGTTGATGTAGCCGTGACAGGTGTAGAACACGCGCTCGACGGGCTTCCCGCGCTCGGTGCTTCGGCGTCGGACGCCGTAGAAGGTGTGGCCGCAGTGGGCGCAACGGATCATCGAGCTGAGCAGCGAGCCCACCGGACGAACCGACGCGGTGCGCTTCCCGCGGCAGAAGCTGCGCTGTCCGGCCTGGGCCTGGTAGCGGTCGAACAGGGCGCGCTCGACGAGCGGGGCGTGGGTGTTGAGCACGGTGATCGGCGGCTCGGGGTTCTTGCGTCGCGCGGTGCGACCGGCCTTCTTCGTCTTGTACCAGACGCTGTCGCCGACGTATACGGGGTTGCGCAGGATGAAGTTGACCGACGCGGGGCTCCAGGTGCCGTTGCCAGGGGAGGGGACGCCGCGGGCGTTGAGCAGGCCCGCGATGTGCCGGCAGCCCTTGCCGTGATCGACGGCAAGATCGAAGATCTCTCGGACGATCGCCACGCTCGCGTCGCTCCCCGGTGTGAGCCGCTGGTGCTCGCGCCCGTTGGCGTCCTTCACTTTGATGGCCTGGTAGGCGTAAGGCACCTTGCCGCCGTTGAACCAACCGAGCTCGGCGTTCATGGTCATCCCCTTGAGCGTCTCGGTGCCCAGGTTCATACTCACGAACTGCGCGAAGGTCTCCAGGACGCCCTCCAGCAGGAAGCCGGCGGGCGTCTCGTTGTCGAACTGTTCACAGATGCTCACCACCTTGGTCCCGCGCTGGGCGAGGATCTCCTTGAAGATCGCCGACTCGGCCTTGTGGCGGGAGAAGCGGTCGATCTTGTGGATGAGCACGACATCCACGCGGTTGCGGCAGCAGAAGCCGATGAGCGCCATGAACTCGGGGCGCTTCTCCGCGGGGGCGAACGCGCTCTCTCCCTCGTCCACGAACTCGCGCACGAGCGTGTGGGTGGGACGCTCGGCGAGCCAGCGTCCCTGCGCCTTCTTCTGGGCGGGGATGCTGAGATCTTTCTCGGCCTGCTCGTCGGTAGAGACGCGGCTGTAGGTGACGACTTTGAGCATGTCAGGCCCCTGCGGACAGGAGAGAGGTGGACAGAAGGTCGCGCAATGTAGGCGCGGGCCAGGTCAGGAGATCCTCGCGCGTGCGGACGGTGAGCCCCCGCTCGGTGAGGTCCGCGAGCAGGAGGAGCAGCGCCTCGCGATCACGGGTGAGGTGGTGAATGGCCGGAAGGAGCAGGATCTCGGCGGGCGCTCGCGCCTGGGCAGCCCACAGGGCCTGGAAGCCGGGGCGGCCCTGGGGGAGGCTGAGCCCAGACGTGCCCTGGTCATGGAAGGCGCCGACCAGGGCGTGCTCGGGGAGGCTGGCGACGAGGGCAGCGAGCTGGCCCTCGAGCTCTGCGATCCGCTCCGGTGGCGGTGGGGTCGCGAAGCGGCAATAGGTGACGATCCTGGGCATCGAAGGCTCCAGATGCGTTGGGCTGAGGTGAGGCAGGCGCCTCGACTGCAAAAAGAATGCCATGGGGGCGCGTTGTCAAGGCGGGTCCAGCAGATAGCGCTGCTGGGCCGATAGGTACAGCCTGTAACGCCGTGTTACACGGGACTGGCTCACGCGTGGGCCGCGCTGCGCGCCTTGGAGGGACCGGGCCGCTTGCGGCCCATCCCGGGCCAGAATCGGACCTGGGTCGATCCGTTTGTGGCCCACGACTGGCTCATCTGCGGTCCAGAGCTGGACCACGGTCGCCTGGGAGCGTGGCTCCGCCGGCGCAAAGCGGCCCCGAGGGGGCGAGCGCTTGGGTCCTGACTCTGCCTCGTTGGCTCAAGGCCGGTCTTATCGGCGTAGCAGGCTGGGTCTGTGACGTGGCACGGCCCTTGCTGTCGGGGCGGAGCGGAGGTCAACATGCCCGAACAACCCCGACGACTGCGCGTCGTCTTCCGTAGCACCCCCGATACCCACCCCGAGGGCCCTCGCGCCGAGATCCTCGATCTTGTCGCGCAGGGGCTGGCCACGCGCGAGCTGGAGGCGTCCCGCACCGCGGCCGAGGCCAGCCTCGGTCGGCCCTTCCAACACCAGCCCGTGCCACAGGCCGACCTGGGCCCGGTCGAGGCGCTCAAGCGCCGCGCGCTGAGGGGCACATGAACCCGCCCGCCCTCGCCCTGGTCCTGGCCCAGCAGCAGGAGCCCGGCCGCGTGCGCGTCGAGGCTGTGCTCGCGTCGCCCGTCCTGCACGCCGAGTGGCCCGACGACGACGGCCCGCGCCTCGTCATCGAGGAGGCCACCACGACCCTCACGCTGCTCTTCCTCGGCCTCGAGGATCTGCTCGCCTTCCAACACAACCTCGCGCACCTCGCGATCCCGCGCGGCCACCGCCGCTGAAGGAGCCCGCCATGTCCGACGACCCCAGGCTCTCCCAACGCAACCACGTCAAGCTCGACCAGCTCGTGGTCCGCATCTCCCGCTTCGACAACGAGAAGGACCGCACGCCGCGCCCTTGGGAGGGTCCGTTTGCGCGGATCATCCGCGACGGGCACCTCATCCGCCCGGACAAGCTCGGCACGCCTGTGTTCTCGGCCGCTATCTACGGCGACGGCGCGAAGCGGGGCAACCGGCGGGCGGTGGAGGCCACGCTGCTGGTCTATGACTTCGATCACCTCTCGGCGGAGGAGCTCCAGAAGGTCAACCGCCTGATCCAGGGCCGCGCCTTCCTAGCCTACACCAGCTTCAGCCACCAGCAGGGCGGCCCGGACGATGTCTGCTTCCGGGTGTTACTGCCGGTTACACGGCCCATACAGCCCGCTGAGTACGCGCAGGTCTGGGAGGGCGGCTACGCCGCGCTCGGGCGCCTGGCCGATCCGAAGACCCGCGACATCGCCCGCATCTGGTACCTGCCCTCCTGTCCGCCGGAGCGCGCGGAGCTGGCCTGGGTGCGCGCCAGCGACGGTCCAGCCCTCGACGTGGACGCCGTGCTCTCCTGGCAGCGCGACCGCGACCGGCCGGCGGCGCCCAGCCAGCAGACGGCGCTCAAGCTCCAGCCCGCGACGCTCGGCGAGGGCGAGCGCAACGCCGGGCTGACCAGCCTCGCCGGCAGCCTGCGCCGCAGAGGGATGAGCGAGCCGGGCATCGTCGCGGCCCTGCGCGCGGAGAACGAGGCCCGGTGCAGTCCACCCATGGTGGACGCGGAGGTGGTGGCCATCGCGCGCTCGGTCTGCACCTATGAGCCCGGGAACCCGCTCGTGCTCGCCAACCGCACCGATTACGGCAACGGCGAGCGGCTGGCCTGGTTCGCCAAGGACGATCTGCGCTATGTCCACCCCTGGGAGAAGTGGCTGTGCTGGGACGGGCGGCGCTGGCGACCCGACAACGAGAACCGCGTGTTTACCCGGGCGGCGTCCATGGTGCGCACGCTCGCGGCCCAGGCGGAGACCATCGAGGACCCGACCGAGCGCGAGGCCCTGCGCCGGCACGCGATGATGTCGGAGAGCGTGGCGCGGCTCAGCTCGATGCTGCGCATCGCCGGCAACCTGCTCGCGGCGGCGCCGGAGGCGCTGGACAGCCAGCCCTGGCGTTACAACCTGCTCAACGGCACGCTCGACCTGCGAACGGGACAGCTCCATCCCCATGATCGCGCCGATCTGCTCACGCAGCTCGTGCCCGTCGCCTACGACCCGGACGCGCCCTGCCCACGCTGGGAGGCGTTCCTGGAGCGGATCTTCGACGGCAACGCGGGGCTGATCTCCTTTGTGCAGCGGGCCGTCGGCTACTCGCTGACCGGGCTCGCCACCGAGCAGGTGTTGTTCCTGGCCATCGGCACGGGCTCGAACGGCAAGACCACCTTCTTCGAGGTGTTCCGGCGCCTGCTCGGCGAGTACGCGACCAACGCCGAATTCAACACCTTCTTGAAGCGCAGCAGCGACGGCGTGCGCAACGACCTCGCCCGTCTCGTCGGCACCCGCGTCGTGAGCGCGGCCGAGCCCGAGCGTGGCCGACCGCTGGCCGAGAGCCTGGTCAAGCAGCTCACAGGCGGCGATCCGGTGACGGTGCGCTTCCTCTTCAAGGAGTTCTTCGAGTACCTGCCCACGTTCAAGGTCTGGCTGCTCGCCAACCACCGACCGATGATCACCGGGTCGGACGCGGGCATCTGGCGGCGGATCCGGCTCATCCCCTTCGCGGTCAGCATCCGGGACGACGAGCGCGACACGATGCTGCCGCTCAAGCTCGCGGCCGAGCTGCCCGGCATCCTGGCCTGGGCCGTGCGCGGCTGCCTGCTCTGGCAGCAGGACGGCCTGGGCCTGCCGCCCGAGGTGGTCGAGGCGAACGCCGATTACCGCGAGGTCATGGACCCGCTGCCGGCCTTCCTCGACGGCCACTGCGAGGTCGGGCCCTTCCACACGGTCCTGGCTCGTGACCTCTACGAGGTCTACCTGCGCTGGTCCGAGGAGAGCGGCGAGCAGGCGCTGTCGCAGAAGGGGCTCGCCAACCGGCTCCAGGACCGGGGATTTCGGCCGACGCGCGGGGCCCGCGGCGTGCGCGCCTGGCGGGGGCTGCGCTTGAGGCGGGCCTCGGCCGCGCTGGCGGAGGAGGGCGCGCGCTCGGACGGCGACGAGGGCCTGTTCGAGGAGGGCGAGGTGGAGCCGTGAGGTCCGCGATCCTGGGCGCGCTCGACGAGGCCGGCGTCACCCTCTGGTGGGATGGCCAGGTGCTGCGCTACCGCGCGCCGCTCGGCGTGATGACCGAGGTCCTCTACGAGGGGATGCGCGAGGCCCGCGCCGAGCTGATCGTGGCGGCGGAGGCGCGCGGCGGCGTGCTGCTCCCCGCCAACCGGGCGAGCTGGCCCTCCAGCCTGCGCCGGGAGTTCGAGGCCCAGGCGGCGAAGCTGGCCGGTGAGGGGCGGATCTCGCCGCGCGAGGTGGAGCGTCGGGCGCGGGCGCGGGCGGTGGAGCTGTGGCTGCGCCGGCAGATCGGGGCGCCCGAGGACCCGTAGATCGCGCCGGGCGGCGATCCATCCGTCGTATCTGTCGCAAGCGTCACTCTTTCCGTTTCCTGGCGGACTCTGGAGGGGAGACGCTTGCGACGCTTGGGTTCATCCGTCGCGGGGGCTTGGGGGACGGCTCGGGCGAGGCAGCGGAGACTGGCCGCACAGCAGGAGGAATAACACATCGCGGGCGCTGTCGAGGGGTTATGCTGAGGTGCGAGCGGGCGCGCGGCGGTGGATAGGGCGGCGCGACGGATGTAGACAGAAGCGACGGATAGGCTGAAGCGCGAACAGAGACGGTCCCAGGCGGGAGAGTGACGCTTGCGACGGATGCGACGCGAGATCCGCGGCAGGTGAAATTCTGTCCTGTGTCGTCGAGAAATATAATCACCGTTCAAGTGCGATGATCTCACGGGATGACCGCGCCCGCTGTACGCGAGAGCCCACGCAGGCTATGCTTCGAGCACGAGCCTGCTGAGAGAAGATGCGTGCCGTCCGACTTTCGCCAGGCAGGCCGACGCCGCCTCCGAGGTGCGCGTCGGCCGTACTCTGTCCGGGATCTACGCCGCCTGCGTGCGCCCGTTGCGCTGAGCGATCTCGATGGGGCGCGCGCGGGTCGTGTGCAGGCGGTCGTTGGCGATGACCAGGCGCGCGGGCTCGGGGACGACCTGCTCGCCGGGCTCGGGCGGCTCGCCGAAGCGCAGGCCCTCGGCGCGCAGCTCGGCGGACCAGGCGAGGATGACGCCCTTCACCGCCTGGATCAGCGTGCGCGTGAACAAGATGGGCACGCCGGCGGGTGGCCGATCCACGCACACCATGACGCCCTGCGCGAGCAGGCGCTCCGTGACGCGCGCGCTCAGGACGGTGAGGTCCCCA